>NZ_CP021643.1 GCF_003048375.1 Campylobacter concisus
ATGCTATATGGTATAACTGATTTAGAAAGACAAGAACTTCAAAAGAATTTTAATTTTTTCTTAGAAAATGCTTACAAGTCTGAAAATTTTGATGATGTCGTCGAAGATTTAAAAAAGATGATTGATAACGATGAAGTGCTACATTACGACTTTGCAGACTTTAACAAAATAATTGAGAATGGAAAAGAATACTATACTTGTAGCTTATTGAACGATAATATCTTGTTTGAGGACGAGGGTAGCGGGTATCTGGTGTGGCAACGACAAAGAAATGAGGACGATTTTTACGGCTATATGGCTTATAGGCTAAAAAATGGCAAATATTGGTTACTGCTCTACGGCGAGCATTAGATATATCAAATAAAAAGGAGCAAAAATATGAGAAATTTCAAAGAGCTAGAAAAATTTATAAAAGATGAAATTGCTGAGATAGAAAACGATGAACGCTACCACTACGCAAGCGCAAGCGTATTGATAAATGCCCCTTTGGCACTTATTCAAACAGAAATGAGAGCCAAGATGAATGCCTACAAAGGTGTTCTTGAAAAGGTCAAAGAGCTTGAAGGAGTAAAAGATGAATGACATAAAATCAAGGTATGAGTTTTTAAAGATACCTTGGGAGGGTGACTTTGTATATGTTAAAAAACATAAATTTGAAGAGGAGCTAGGTGGCACAAAAATACACTTTTTTGAACCTAACTTTGTTTATTGTGAAAATAAAATACGAAGAAAAGATGTCTTTTGGGAAGATGCCTTGGTAAGAGGATATAAGACTAATGGTTTTTTATTTTCAAATGAAGAAGAGTGGAAGGAGTATGCTAAAAAGAAATTTTTAGCGTTTAAAGATACTCTTTTGGTAGAACCTGATGAACATTGCGATGATGAAATTTTCGACTTAAATTTTCATTGGTGATATTGAAAAAAAGATTTTATATGAAAAACCTGACAAAGAAAGAAATAGACCAATATTGTAGGACAGTTATATATTACTTAATTGATGCTTATGACACTGATGCTTTGTGTGAGTCAGATTTATCTTTGGAAGACCAATGGAAAATTATGGCTAGGATGAAGCATTACGCAAGCAAATATATTACTGATCATGTTAAATGTAATACTACAAACACTATTCTTGACTCAGTTAGAAAGAAAAGAGAAAAAGATGAAGCTAAGAGAAATTGAAATTAGTAGCGCCGAAGCAATAGAAAGATTGGATAATATCTTTTTAATAAATTCCATTTTCTTCTTAATTTTGGGGATTATTGTTTTGTTTAGTGCCTCAAATTATGATAATTACAATGAAAAGAGCAGGCGAAAAATTATGGCTTCGGGTGTTATAATAATTGTTTTAGTTCTTGTGGCGCAACCACTATACTTCAAGTTTTGACGTTAAAAAGGATCAGCAAATGATGAATGAGATTGATAAAATGGTTTTAGCTCTTAAAAAAATCAAAAAGGGCTTTGTTATTTTTTATGAAACACCTAGCGAAGCTACTCCAGCAAATTTTAAAGTTTTTGATAACGTATTCGATGCCTTTAATTTTGCTAGTGAGAATAGGTTTTTAAAAGGTTTTCGCGCAGGGAATAATTGTTGGGCTGTTTATGAAAGTTTAGATGCGCTGAAGCAAATATGCGAGTGTCAGCGTATTATTAATGAAGACCTAGCAGAGTATAAATTTTTGGGACTAAAGAGGGAGATATAAAAGATCAATATTTTTTAGTTATGAATTACCCAACCGCTAAAGCAGTTGGTATTTCTGCCCAAAAAGTTCTTAAAGCAACCATAGATAAAAATGTTAGCCTGCTTGAAATCAAAGTAAAGACACTCTAATTATTTAATTCCTTATAGAAAATACTAAAAACAAGCAGGCAAAATCCAAGCGATGCTCTCAGCCTAAAGATCAATTCACATTATCCTGCCTTCCATGCTTATTGATTTAGATAGATTAATTTTGTATTTTTACAAATTATTTTAAAATTTATTTGTATTTTTACTAATAAACCCTTGACAAACTTGTAATTTTACAATATAATACACTTATTAATTTGCAAATATACAAGAGAGGATTGAAAATGAAAAATTTACAAAATTTGATTTTAGACAAATTTGTCACGTGCGAAAAAATCAAGCTTAGAAATACCGCCGACGGCTGGGATTATAAAAATCTAAACGGCGGTGTAGGTATAGCCGAGATAAAATATTCAACCGCTTACAGCGGGCAATTTGAAAACGTAGTTGTAATCGCTTATGACTACACAAAATATAACGATATTTCAAATTTCGTGGTAATCGGCACGCTAAAGCCAAACGGCAAGCTGGAGCTTTGCGAGCCTACGGATGAAAAAGAAAAGTGGCTATATCCTCCAGTAGATATGGACTGCGAAAACGTCAGGGTAGCTAATAGGCAAGATATAGAAAAATGGCTAAAGAAAGGCGAACAATGATTATCACATTTTCACACCCAAAAGGCGGAGGCTGCGCAGTGTTTCCTCTTTTTTCAGTAGCAAAAGATCACGAGGGTTTTTAAAATGATTGGTTTTTTTAGTGTTATTCTCCCAGTAGCGTTTATAGTTGATATCCTAGTAGTTTTTTTTCTAAATATAGATTTATCTAGCCTTGCTATTGTTTTTTTAGTTACTGGTATATTTTTATTGCTTTTTAGCACATATTATATTAGTAAAAAAATACATAGAAGTGGGTTGTCGGGTTGTGATTTTGAAAGAGAAGCAGATAATAAAACAGAGAAAGGCTCGATAATTATACTTTTATTTATGGTGATTTGCCTTTTATTGCTTGGACCCTCTTATATTTTTTATCACAATGAAGTATTAAATCAACGTGACGATGCTGTTTATTTAAATAGCAAATATCAGGAAAGAAGCGACTTACTTGCATTGTATATTAAGTCTAAATTAAACGATAATGAAAAGCCTGCCTTTGAAAGAAATTATTTTGAAGGTGGATTATATTTTTATAATAAGCTTGGCGGTGGCATTTGCCTTTTATCCATGAATTCATCCATTTGCAAATATTGGCTAGATAGAGTTGTGGATGAAGTGAAGCAACAAACCGCTGATGAAATAAAGGAAAAGGCTAGCTATCTTAATAAAGTAGAACAAGAAAAGCAAGTTTTAGAAAAATTTAAAGAAAATAATAATCTGCCTGCAATCATTAAAAACTGAATTATACGTTTTTTTGTATAATTAAAACAAAAAGGTTAATAATGGATTTACTACACATTAGAGCTTGTGAAATTTTAGGCATCAGTAGGCAAGAGCTTGCCGACAAGCTCGGAATTTCTGTTGCTACAATAAATAGCTGGACTAGCGATCCAGCTAGGATTTCTCAAACAACAAAATTAGCTCTTGAGCTTATGATAGAAAATCATGAGCTCAAAATGATTATTATAAAAGCAAAAGAAGCCCAAGAGGCTATTACAAATTTTAAGGAATAAAAATGCAAGATTTATTTGATAAATATGGTTTAAAAATTTTAATTTCATTATTTTTTATGGTTACTGATTTTTAAAAGGAGTTTATAAATGTTTATATACATAATAGAACTTTTAGGAGCATTTTTTATATTTTACGGATTTTTTCAATTTAAAAAAATACCGATAGCTCTAGCTACAAGGCAAAATGTTTTATTACGTTAGGTGGTGGGCTATTATTTATTATTATGGCTATACTTATGACTTTTCCTGATTATTTTGACAAAGCAAAATTCTAACTATTAGATGAGCAAGGATAAAAATAGATTATGAGTGAGAAAATTAAAATCCCTATGGGTGAGCAAATAAATTTTGATGTCAATGAGGTAGAAATTATGAATGACTATCCTAAAAACTTAAATTTTAAGGGTGACAATTATTCATCGGATCGTAGGTGTGATGAAAATTTATCTAGTAAAGAGGCTAGTATGAAGAAATTTGATTATATAAAACAATCCTGGTATGTTGGGCTTTTTCTCTTGTTTTGGATATTGACAATTTGTGGCACATATACTATTTCTCCTTTAGTTCGTGCTTCCTTTGATAGAGAGCAGATTAAAGCAGAGACTGGACAATATCCACTAGAACTTATTAACCCAATCAAGTTGAGCGAATTAAACGAGCTCGCAAAGCATGCTGGTGATCCAACTGTTATTCTCGTTGGTAGTGGAAAAATATTGTTAGAGAAATGATTAGAAGTTTTTGGAGAGTGTAGATATGAATAAAAGTGAAAACGGTAGCAAATATTTGATATTAAACGCACTATTGGCATTGTTGGCATTGCCATTTATTTTTGTTTTTATCTTCGCTTTATATATCGGATACGTTAAATTTATGAAGTATGTGGATAGAGAATACGATAGACTAGAGGTTTTGGCTTTAGAGGATTTTAAAAACGAAAATGATGGAATAAGCATAATTGATATGTATAAAATTAAGCGAGCTATTTCTGTAGTTATTAGCAAAACTAGCGTGAGGGACTCGGCAGGTGAAACCTCAAATATAATTTATGACAATATGAAAAAAAATGGAACTTTATCCTTATGCAAGGATATAGAAAATGAAGTAAAGCCTGAATGTGAAAATCAGATCGGCGAAGAAATTAAATTATTTTTAAATAATCATAAAAAGCCTGAACCTAAACCTGATGCCCCTGAAGAAATGGCAAAGCGTATTTTGAGTAATATCAAATAAGGAATTTAAAATGAGCAACACTCTTACACAACTATACAAGGACTTAAGGCTTTTTAAGAGAATTGTGATTTGTTTTTCTATCTTGGCTATCGCTTGCACTGCATGGCATAAAGACAATACACAAAATTTAATTGGTTCATTGATCTTTATTGGGTTTTTTATTGCAATAGGCGTATTAGGCTGGCTTAATACAACTAAAGCTATAAAATGGTATAAAAAGTATTGTTTAGAAGAAGGAAAGTAAAAATGAGTGCTGATGTTTCTAATAGTATTGGTGGAATGGGTATTTTTATAGTTTTTGCCAATCTATTTGTTTTTGCTATGGCAATTTTTTTAAAAGAAGATAAAAAAGATGAACAAGGATAAGATATGTTATTAATTGAGAAAAAATTACCAAAAGGTTATATTGTCTTTTTTGGTTCAAATTGTTTTCAGCATTTTGATAATTTTTATAAAGCTTGCAGCTTTGCTATTAAGCTAGAAAATTTTGTTAAATTTGTTGAGATGTCTGATGGTGTTGAGCGAGATGTTATAGAAAATAAAGAAAAGCTTAAGAGCTTAATGTCCATAAGAATTCAGTTAGAAGAGCAAGAGGCATTTGCAGAAAATAATAAAAAGGTTCTTGAAGTTATTAGCCAATTTCGAGCATTATAGGAGCAAAATTTGAAAATAACCACTATTGCGATTTTTGGCTTTTTTCTTGCGGTAGCTATAACACAAATTTTAGCTTCCCTTTACTTATGGATCGATACTGCTTACTTTCTACATTATTTTATGGGTTGTGTAGGCCTTTCCTTTTTGGCTGCCTATTTTTTGATTAGTTTCTTTAAAAAATTTAATATAGCCAAAACAATTAAGCTCTTTTTGGATAAAGCCTCTGGGGCATTTATAATGGCACTTGTCTTAAATGGCTTTTTTATACTTTGCGGTGTTAATGGCTTTTTCTCGCAATATTATTCTCAGCTACATAGAGTTATATATGTAAAAGATGGCGGTAAAGAGTTCTCATTGGTAGTTTATGACAAACAAAAAGCTAAAGATGTAGCCGAGAAGCTAAAAAGCAGTGATGTGGATATAAAAGAACTAGGAAGCCTTAAGGCAAACTAACCCCTATCTCCTTTCTATTAAGCTATAAATCAAAAATGTATTGATCTGAGCCAAATTTAGATATATAATTAAGAAAATTTAAAAGAGGAGTGGTTATGCAAAGCAAAATCATGAAAATAGCCCTTGCGTGGATCGGTGCATTTTTTTGCGCGTGGCTATTTGGTAATCACATGCTTGATGTGTCTTTAATTCCACCACCATTTTTTTTCTTTGTGGCACTTTTATATACAGCAGTTACTTTTGCAAAGGACAAAGAGGATTCCCGTGGCAATAAAGTAAGTATATTTGAAAATATTTTTGTAAAATTAGGTTGCTTGTGGGTAGGGATATTTTTATATTTGGTTTTTTTTGGCTCAAATACTAAATTCTTTTTGTTACTTACTATTTTCTATATAGGCTTGATATATGCGCCACTTATACTTTGGGGATATAAATATTTGGGTGGCACGGAAAAAGAAAGAGCCGAAAAAATTCTTAGAAAGCTTTCGACTATCACATATTTATTCTTTATATTACCTTTCTTTTTCGCTCTGTATCCAGATCATGTCAATGGCATTATAGAGCATTGGGATGTTAGGTTTTATCAAGGAGTTTTAGTTGGTATCATTTTTTATTTTCTTGCGAAATTTGCTCTATATCAATGGTATGATGGACTTTTAATAGAAATGACGACCGACCCTACGGCAAATTATATGGCAATATTTTTTGGCATATATTTTTTTATTGTTTCCTTTTTTATGGTGATAATTCACGCGTTAGACTAACATGCTAGAACTAAAAACCCACGATGAATTTTTTGAGTTTAGCCATAACTCGGTCCATAAGCTTCTAGTTCCCAAAGAGATAATATCTCAACTAGAAGCTGATTTTACATCAATAGGCAACTTCCCAGAGATAGTCAAAGATCCATATATACTCTTTGCTTTGCAGCCTAATCAAATGAGTGATATATATTTATATGAAGCCGAAAAGGATAACAAAATAGGCTTTGATGCCTTGGTGGTTACTATTCACAATGCAGGCTTGGATTTCTTGATACAGCGTGGCGATAGAACTATTATTTTTCCCGTTTTTAGCATATCCAAAGGCTATAAATTTAACAGCAGTTTTTTTAAAGAGCTTTTTACAAAGAAGTCAAAAGCCAATCCAAAAGATAGCATGGATATTATCCCAAACGGCAAATATAGACTAAAAGTAGATGATAACGCCTATGACAATGTATCATTTAAGATCATTATAGAGGCAAGCGTTTTTACTAAATTGTTTGAATTCTATGAGAATTATAAAAATATATGGCAAGAGCTGCCGTTTAGAAAATATAGAAATCTAATTATTTATTTTAATAAAGACTTTGTAGAAAATGGAATATTGTTTGAGATATTAAATTTTAGCCACACGGCTGATTTTCATCTTAACTTTATTCAAAATAGACTTTTTTTCATTACCGAGATAGACAATAAGCTAAAACTTTTTATGAATGACATGGTGATTACGCATCGCGATGAAAATAAAAACATAGACTTAGAACCATTGGACTTAGACCCCTTTATAAAACAAGATATTCTGCCGATATTCTCAACCGACGATAAAGAGATCAAAATTTCTAGGCAATTAGTTACTTTTTGATGTTTTTTTATGATAAAATTTTGTTTTTTATCTCAAAATAGTAAAATATATATTATAATCTTACAAATTTATTTTTTCAGGAGGAAAATATGGAATCAAGAGATTATGTAAAATTGTTGGATGCACCATTAGGCAGCGAGGCAGATGTTTTAAGATCTAAGATGCAATACGTTATAAGAGGCGTGGGGCTAAATTTAGTAAGTGCTAGCAAAAAGATGGGGCTTGAAAGTTTTGCTACGCTAAATGACTTCTATAAGAAAGATCAAATCCCTAGTTTTACTTTCTTTGATAAATTCTGTTCTACCTTTAATGTGTCAGAACAGTGGCTTTTCGATTTAGAAAATAATGAGAATTTCATGCCATTTGAACCAAGCGTTATAAGAGCTGGCAGACACTTGTTTTCTTGCAAAGACGCCACTATAAGCATTATTATTTTTCATAATTATGTCGTTGTAGTAGCCGATAAAGATAATAAAATGGGCGTTATAGGTAGAACTTTTGATTTGTCATCATGTGATACTGACAAAAATATAAATGCTTTGACGGAGCTTATTAAAGTATCTAAAAAGGTAAATTTATATAAAGCATCAAAAGATTTTCCTAGCTTTGTTTTTGGTAGTATTCCACCTATTGGCTATGTTTTAAGAAGTGATTGTGTCGCTAAAGATTTACTTCCTAGCAACGAATATTCAATCATTCAAAAAATTAAAGATGTTCTCTCCCTCGAAGCAAAAGAAGTAGATGAATTTTTAGTTAAACGTTTTGTGGATAGCAACGTTTATTGTAATAGCGATGACAAACAAAGCGAACCTGATATTGGGATACACGGGCTTTACATAGAAGAACTATAATATAGTTTTTCTCTTGCCTTTCTCTGTTGGTAAATTTTGAGCTTCGGTCATTAGGGTTGCTAAATATGAGCCGTATATCAAGCCTAGCTTGTGATGCGGCAATCTATTCAAGATAGCACTATAACTTTTATCGAAAAATGCTGCTGCACTGCTGATATTTGGTTTTTCGCTCTTTGGCAATAAAAGGTTTAAATTTGCTAATATCTTTTTTAGGCTAGCAAGGACTTTTTCACTAGATATTTGGGTTACTCTCTTCTCTCTTAGAATAGTGTCATTTAGTAAGCAATCTAGTAGTTCAATTTTTTCTTGTTTGTTTAGTTTTTTTATTATGTCCTGCGGGTCAAACTCTTTTGTCATCTCATATCCCTTTATATTGTTTTATTAATTATAGTCTAAAACATCAGGGGTTTCAATACATTTTGGAGTTTTTGGGGAGTAAAAAGATAGGGTAAAAGGGAGGTTGGAGGTTTGTTGGACCTCCAAGGTTAAAACATATTGTCTAGTAGTTTGATTATTCTGCTAGTAGTCTTTGGAAAAAATGATTTTCCAATTTTTAGCAAGCTGGCATATAGCCCATAAGTTACAGCTAGAAAAACCAAAATTATAATCATCGAAACGAAAACATCTACTATCATTGTATCTCCTTTATTAAGCTACTTCGCCTACGTAGGCTTTAAACTCTTCTTCAGTGCCTATGCCTTCTTCAAGCCATCTATTTAGTGCCTCTTCTCTATCAGCTTCATAAATATAATCAGCAAAGCCTATTTCATCTAAGTATTCATCTCTTGAGCCGATGTCAAACTCCGACCAAGCTTGATAATTAAAACTATGCCCCTCGATGCAGTCTATATCTATTTCTACCTTGTCGTTTTTTACTTCAAGCTTAGCAGACGATTTGCAGATAAAGTCACAACCGACCTCATGGTCGATATATTCAATTTCTATCTTTAGACCTACCATTTCAAGCATAATGGTTTTTATTTCTGGCTCTGTTTCATACCACCCTATGTTGCGGTCATAGTTCCAGTTTCCAGTGCCAGAGAAAGATAGACTAAATTCATCTGAGTTTAAAAGCTCGGTGTCTTCACAAATATTATTAAAAAAGATAGTGTCATACTCACCACCACCCAGTTGTTCTGTAAGTCGTTTAAACCAATCTGCCTTTTTCTCGGCTGTTGCACCTTTTACATTTGAAAAGTCGAATGTGTAGTCACCAAAAGCTGTGCTTGGATTTGCCATTTTATATCCTTTATCTTGATGTATAATAGAATTATAATATAAAATGCTTTAAAAATAACTTAAATTATATAGTATTTTAGATAAAATAGAGTTTTTTATCTTATTTCGATGTAGCCTTTTTTGATTTTTGACTTTATTAGTTTAAAAATAAACTCTTTGGCTTCCAACAAAGAACCAAAGTAATTTGAACGTTTGCCAGTGGGTGCTTTATATGTATTATTGCCATAAACTCTTTCAACCAGGTATTCATCAAAGAGAGTTGATGATAGGTCTATTTTATAGTAACGTGTATTTTTTATTAGTGTATTTACCATTTTTTATCCTTAAATAAAATAATTTTACAATAAAAATATTAATTCATCAATATAAAAACAATTATTTTATATAAAATTATTTTATTTATATATAATTTATTTTAATAAATGTTTTTATATATAAATAAGCTTTATTTTTATAATTTTTAACTATAATGTATGGTAAAAATTAATTCTTTTATTAGGAGATAAAAATGGCAAAAGCAAAAGTTGATGACAATATCTTGTCGATAGATTTAGGTTACAGCGGTGTAAAATATTATTTTAAACGCAAAGGGAAAGTCATATCAGGTAAAATCCCGACGGCTGTTAAAAAGATAGATGATGAAGATATTTATGACGAAGAGGTATTTGAATATAACGGATCAAAATATCTAATTGGCAAGGAAGCTATTGACCAGGATGTAAATATATCTTTAAAAGCTGGAACATTGATAAAAAATGCGCCGCTTTTAGTTTATGTGGTATTAAAAATTAACAACATAGAGCATAAGGGCTTAAGTCTTATCACTGGACTATCTTTAAAAGATTTTGATGACAAGGGAGATGAATTAATCGAAATCTTGAAAGACTTTACAGTCAATGACGAAGAAATAAAGCTTGATGTAAGTTTATTGCCCCAAGGTCGTGGAATAGCGTATGATTATTTTTCAAAAAATCCACAAGAAGATTTGGCTCTAATTTTAGATGTAGGCTACAATACTCTTGACTTTATAGCAATGAAAAAAGATAAACTTTCGATCAGAAATAGCTTCGCAAATACGAATGGCATCAATATTATTTTGAATAAATTACAATATGAGCTTAATAGTCAATTTGATATTAAAAGGACAACTACTGAACTTAATGAAACTATTTCAGCAAACAACAAAACTTTAAAACATAGGGGTGAAATTATAGATTTTAGTGATGCCCTAAAGGATATTACAGAAGATTACATCGATAGTATCAAGCAAGATATTGTAGAGAAAGACAATATCTTGGAAAGAGCTGATATTTTACTAATTGGCGGCGGCGGTGCATATATTTTAAGAGCTATAAGCGATGATGGCTTGCAGAAAATGTTTAATTTTAAAAATATAGTTTTTGTTGATGACCCTTATGAGTTTTCAAATGCAAGAGGGTATTATGTTAGGGAATTAAGCCTAAAAGAAAATAATGCGGAATAAGCTAAAGTAAAAAAGGAAACAAAATGGCAAGACCAGCAAAAGATAATGTTATTAAAAGAAAGCCCATGAGCTTTACGATAGATAAAAGTAGTTTAATCTTATGGAAATTGTTGGATTGTTCTCGATCTAATTTTATTGCCGCTATGCTCCAATATGCTGTAAAAGATGAAAAGTTAAGAGATATTTTTTATGGTAAAAATGGAATAAATGCTTTAAAAGCTTTTAAACTAATAGAGGAGCAAGAAGAAAGAAGATGGCAAGAGTTTTTTGAGAAAGCTAGCGAGTTAAAACAAACAATAAAAGAGCCTGAAGTAATAGATGAGCCAAAAGGTAAAGATATTGCAGAGGATAAAAAAGTTGAGGCTATTGATGAGCTAGAGAGCGAAAATATAGAAGATGACAAAAGCTCCGAAATATTGCCTATCAAAAAATTAAAAAAAGTGAAAGAGAAAAAAACTTTCAATTAAAGCCTGAATATAATTTTGGAGATTTTATATGATTATAGACGAGCCTATACAAAACAGCTATAAGTTAAAAACAAATAAGCTTGTAGTTTCTAATTTTGACAAAGAAATGAAAAGGTTAGAGGCTATAAAAATAGATGATAGTGGCAATAGAATATATAAGTATCTAATGTCGCATTTATTTTTAGACGAAGCCAAGCGAATAGCAATAGGGTTATTTTGTTTAAAGATCAAAAAGGATGATACATTTAGCCTTGTTAATGAGTGCGAACTATCTTTGGTAGATAAATCAAAAATAATAGAGCTTTATATAAAGCCGACGTTTGACGTAAAGCTTTTTTATGGGTATGGTGTTTTGATCTCTCCGTATAAAAAGATCAGGGAAAAAAAGAGTGAAAAATTTTACATCTATGCAAATAATATAGATGATAAAAAAGACGTTAATGCAGTGATAGAAGATTTTAAAAAACACGAACAACTTCTAGCATTGATGTTAGAAAAAAATAAGTATCAATCTTTTAACAATCTAGGCAATGAGGCAGAGATTAATTTGTATTTTGATCTAACTTTTAAAGCCTATGCGCTACCAAAACTAAAAACAACCTACTCAAATATTTCTTCACTGAAGTTCTTCATTCAAAAGAACAAAGAATAATTACTCCCTCATAAAAGAATTTTTTTTGGAGATCCAAGCGATCTCCATTTTTTAAAAACTCAGTTTTAAAAAAAATCTTTTTTTGAATTTTTTAATTTTAGGTCGTGGAATTTGCCAAAAAAAGTAAAAAAATAAGTAAATTCTTTATAAGTTCGATGAACTAAAAAAGAAAATCACACTTCAAAACGTATTTCTATCAAGAAATCTTTTTTTGAATTTTTTAATTTTAGGTCGTGGAATTTTTAAAAATTAATCATAAAAAAGAGGTTATTTTTTTTGCGGGTCCAATGGACCCGCAAACAATAAAGATTATTTATTAATAAAGATTATTGATTATTAGATATATATTTTAATAAATTATTATAATTTATTATTAATTTTTAAATTAAAGATATTTTTTATAATACATAAAAACTATCATCATCTTCTGTATCTTCATCAGAGCCTGCGTATTCTTTTTCAAACTCATAGCCAGTTCCATTTTGGATATCTTCTTCGCTTATCACATCATCATCTGAAACTATATCGCTATTGATATAGTCTGTGTTGTCAAATTGCGCATGTAGCTCAATGTCCTCATCGTCTTCGGCTCTGATAGATATGTTTTCGGGTGGTAGCTCATCATTTAAAGAGTCGATATAGTCTTGTGGATCTTTCAAAAACTTATTTTGACCATTGTCTTGTTTTTGGTTTGGATAGACATTTTCTAAATTTGGCTGTGGCTGGAAGTCGTCTTCGTCCATATATTCATTGTCATTTTTTTGTGGCACATTTTGTTTAAATTTATTTGCAAAAAAGTCTAAGGGGATAGAAGGTTTTTGCTCTTCTTCAATATGGATTTCTTCTACTTTATCTTCCACTTTTTCTTCCTCGGCTTGAGCCATTGTGGTATTTTGCTCTTGGTTCTTTTGCTGCTCTTGGTTTTGTTTATCCTCTATTTTATTTGTTGCATTGTCGGTCGCAATTTGTTTAACAACCTTTTCAAATTCTATTTGATGTGTATTAAAAAAGCCACCCAAAATATAAAGTTCTGGGGCTACCTCTTTAGGGGGGATAATAAGGCAGTCATTTTCATCTATTTGAAAATAACGCTTGCCGCTTGGTTCTCCATTTGTTTTTGTATATTCTTGCATGAACTTACCTTAACTGCCCTTTACTTCATTTTAGGCTTAAATATGTTTTCAAAAGTGTCAATTATTTGATTAAGATTTCTATCATCTTTACTTACCTCTGAAATCTTTTTCATTGCTGTATCTACTTTTTTTATTATATTTTTTGCTATTGTGCTTTTAAATGCAAAGTCAGCAACATTTTTAATACCATCTTTTACCTCACCAATATCAAGCATAGGTTCTTTCTTAAAAATATCAATGCTTTTTAAATTTTTAAGAAAAGGTTCATTTTTGGCAAAAGAGTTTGAATTTATAGTTGAGTTGAATTGTGTTCCAACAACCTTTTTTAACTCAGATACTTGTTTCATAAAATCTCCAACACCACTAATACCTTTTAATTTTAACATGCCTTGCATTATGTTTAGATACTCCTTACCTTGAATATCTAAAACTCTTAAGGCATCAGTAGAAAATAATTTTGCATACCCTAATTTGTCAGTAGGCATCTTTGATATAGCTTCACTGCTAAAGCCAGCTCCTTTTAGAACACTTGCAATTCTAAAAGGGTCTTTTTGCCCTATAATATGATCAAATTTTTGGGTAAAAATAGCAGAAGCTAAGCTGCTCGAAGGTTTTTGATTTGGATCCATGCTCTCATTCTCTTTTGCTCCAGCTATTTTTTGAAAGATGGCCTTTGCAAAAATCAAGCTAGTTCCTACTGCTGTTTTTTTCAAAAATTCCATAGTAGAGTCAAGTTTTTCTTTATCCACGCTTGTTTTGTGGGTCATTTCACTACGATTTTGCATGCCAATCAGTTCAGGTCTTTCGCCATAACTTAATTTATCTGCAAAGTTAAGCTTTGTAAATAAGAGTTTTATTGGTAGGATTTTTGATACCCTTGCTGGATCAGTTTTGAAATCTTTATTTATCTCGTCAGAATATTTCACATTATTAGTAAGAATAGAGAACCACTCTTTCGCTGCGCTTTTAAAGTCTTGTTTTAATGGGGCTAATTTTGGAATGATGTCAAGCTTATCGCCATTGCCGCTTATGATGGTTTCAAAAATTTTTCCATACACTCCGATACCATCAGGCTCTTTGTTTTGTTTTTCTAAAATATTTGATTTTGAGCTTAATTTCTCGTCAGCTTCTTTATATTTTTTATAGGCACTAGATAATATTTTATCACCAATATATACAGCTACTCCAGTAACTGGATTTATCTTAGCAACTGTTTTAATCAAATGTTCTTTAATGCGGCTACTTACACCTGATTTTTCCGCTAGATCTTTTAAAATTTCACCACCAGCATCTTTTATTTTATCGCTTTTAGACATTCTGCTTAGACTATTTTGGACAGAATTTTTAATGCTATTATGTTCTTCATTCGTCAGGCCAGCGTCCTTAAAGAGAGAACCAAATTGTCTTTCTATGTGTTTTGTTATTAATTTTTCTTGTTCCTCTTTTTTACTACTATACTCTTTTATGTCGTTTTCAAGTGTTTTTCTATTTTCTGCTCCTGCGTATCTAATGTTTTCATTGTAGTAGTTTATTTTTTCTATGGAGCTATGGATGTTCTTTATGTTTTCAGCATCTTTTAAAATATACTTAGGATTGTTGTTTTCTTTCATAATACGTTCGTCATCTATGGCGTCAAGAATATAGTTGCCAATATTTTTCTTAAAATCTTTATTTTTTATGCCAATGTTTTCTTCGTTTATTTTGCTTGTGATTTGTGCTTCAAGATCCTTAAAGTTCATTTCGCCAGTTTTAATGAAATTTTGATGAAATTTATCTAATCCATCTTGGACTATTTTGGCAAACTTAATATTTTCTTGATCGCTTAAGCCAAATTTCTCTTGATCCAACACCTTTGCCATAATAATACTATTGGCTTTTATCAAATTATATTTGTCTGAAAAATTTTTGAAATTTTCTTTAGCAAATTCTTCTAGCTTATCTATGTTTTTATTTAAATGACTATCTTTTTTAAGCAATGGTCTATTTACTAAATTAAAGATACTGTCCGATGCTTCGATAGCCAGCTTGTCTTTCTGCTTTAAGGTGAATTCATTACCATAAGCATCCAAAATTTTAGATCTCTCTTGGGCTGCGATTTTTTTAGCTGAGCTTTTTTCTAGCTGGGACGTCGCTATGGCATAAGTAGTTCTTGTTTTAGAGAAAAGATTTTGTAGTTCTTCTAAATCTGCTTTATTCTTTTTTAAAATAGCGTCTAGTTGGTCGCTTAGATTATAAACATTATTAAAATCAGTTTTTATATCGTGTTTGTCGAGTTTGTCTATAATATAATTACGCAAATTTTGCTCTTCTTTGTCTGATTTATCAATACGATACTTGGACATATCTCTTAACATCTCATTTAGGCTTGACTTATAAATAAGGTTTTTAGGATCTGCTCCATCTTGTTTTGCAAGAGTTGCCGCTTCATCGTAAATTTCACCCATAGCAGAGTATCTTTCATATAAGTCTAAATTATTTATGTCGTCCCTGGTCCATTTTTTTTCTTTCAACATTTCATCATAAGCTTGTTGAAAATATTTACCATGCGCTGGAGGCTCAATATTATCTACAATATCCTCCAATGCCCTATCAGCCTGAGAAAGCTTATTATTTACCTCTGCAAGCTCTGCCAAGCTTTGTTCTTGACTGGCTTTTAGCTGCTCAATTCTCTCTATGCTGCCTTCTTTTGCCAAATTTTCAGTTTGTTGGTGGAGTTTTTTTATCTCTTCTCCAGTTAAATCTTGTTCAAAATAACCATCGGCTATCATGTCTTCAGTTGAATTATATTTTCCTCCTGAAACGGCTTTTGTAGCTTCGTCGATGTTATCTTCTATATCTTTGTTTAGCTCTTTTATAAACTCATCTTTGCTTTGTATATTGTCGTTATATCCTTGAATATCTCTTTCCATTTTTTTTAGATACTCTTTTTTTTCATCTGCTGAAAGGTTCATAAAATTTGCTAGCTCTTTGAGGTTCTTTTTATCCATATAGTTATGCGTGGTTTTAATTGTGTGTGGTGTTTCTATTGCATGATGAATTGCTTTTGCTGCAATAAAAAAATACGCAAAAAAAGCCAAAGCTGGCGAACCTAGCATTTTATTATAGGTTTCATCAATCTCTTTTAATTTCTTTTTTGCATTTTCTAAATCCTCTTTAAAGCAATTTTCTATTTGTTGATGATCATACATGCCATCACCACTGGCTTGCGCTATTTTGGTTGATGCGCATTTATTTAGCGAAACTGAACTAGGCAAAAAGCCATAGCGTGTCTTTAATAGGGTTTGGAGCTTTTCTTCGCTTTGGCGTTTAAGAAAATTTGATATATTGCGCTTATCTTGCTCTTGTGCGTTTCTTTCTTCGTAAGCTCTTTTACCTTCTTGCTGGTTTGCCTTATCAAAATCTTCACTAGACCCCATTTTAAAAGCGTCCCAATCTACATGTTTGCTAGTTTTTTCGTTGTCTTTTAAAGTATTTGCACTATTTGTCGCAATCTTTTCTTCTTTGTCTTCTAAAACGTCCGTTACATTATCAAAATGTGGCTTATTATTTATGTTTGGCTCGTTGCCAATGCCATCCGCAAAAATTTCTTGCTCCAAAGCTGAAGTTTTTTTAATAGGGTTTGGCTGTTCTTGCTGAGCTGTTTTAGGAATAGTTTGCTCTGCCCTATCTACTTTAAGATCTTCTAGCTCCATCTCCTCATATTCGTCTTTTTGTGGCTTTATAGCGAAGTTGTTAGCAAAATTTTTTAGTTGTTCTTGATCCATCATATTTCCTTTATTTTATTATCTATTTGTTTGGCTGATGAGTAGTTATAGTTTAAATAATAGTTATCACATATTCTTTTGGGGATGTCGATCAAAAATGGATCTATGTCCTTTTTAATACTCTCCATATATGCCTTTAGATCATTATCTGCTTTGATAAAGTTATTGCGTAGCATGTCAGCAAGTGGCATAACGATAAGATTGCCGTATTTTTCGTAAAAAGACTTTGAAAATTCATAAAGACCTGATACTTGGCGATCTAAAAGCTTTGAGATACTCATAAAAATGCCGTTAGGGTCTTGAATATCGGTTTTTATATTTTCATAAAAAAGCTCAAATGCTCTATTATAAAGCTTTTCGTCAAAGTCGATCAAACTAATTACTTCGTCAGGTGTAAAGTCAGCTTGTGCCTCTCTCATTACTTCAAGCAAAATAGCTATGCACTGAGGATCTCTCTCTTTGTTGTAAAGTTCATCTATACAATCTAAATCATTGGTGGCAATAAGTTTTTCAACCACCCTTTGCATAAATATATCAGCAAATGAATTTTTTGCAACATTTACTGAAAAGCTAAATAGTGTCAAATTATTTTGAATACTATTTAGAGCAGCTTCGCCAAAATCTTCATTGTTTCTAATAGCATTACTGATGGCTTCTTTTAGATATGATGGAACAAATTCTTCCATTTCTGATAAAACGTAATCCAACTCTTCAATTATGCTTTGTCTAAGCTCGCTTGCCTCGTTAAAGCTGTATTCAAAAATATTTTTACCCTTAATGGTGACGTTGCCTATTTCATCTTTCTTTTCTAAAAAGGCATTTTTTAAAGCAGGATATGCAATAGAGCTAAAATTTGCTAGTTCCTCTTTTATATTTTCATCGGAGCTTTCAACGGCCAACTCTAATTTCTTCTCATTGTTGATAAAATCATTTATGCTAATTATGTCAAGTGCGCATTCTAACATTTGGAAATTCTTAACAAGGTCGTTAAAATAATTAACTAAATTTAACTGCTTATTGATTACCTTTTTAAAGGCTTCGTTGTCATCAAAATCATAATTATAAATATTTTCTAGCTTTTCTGTAACGATATTAGAGTTCATCTTTTAAAAATCCTTTGTGCTTCGTCGCTTTGATCTACATTTTCCCAAAAACAATCTAATGCCTGAGTGTATAACCTGCATTCATCTCTCTCTTGTCGGCCATTAAATTTAAATTTCTTTTTTGAAATATCAAAAATAAACAGCTCCCCCTCGGTTGCAGATTTTAAAACAATCTCATCAAGGGAGTAATTCACTTTTTTTTCATTTATGTCAAAATGGCTTAAACCAATATTTAGACAATGAATAGCGTATTGGCTTTTGTCATTTACCATGCCAAGTGCAGAAAATTTAATAAATTCATCTATGAACTTATTTTTATAATTCGTATCGGCATCATCGCTATAATATGTTTCAAAAAATTTCTCATACTCCAAATCCTCTTCCGCACCATTGCTAATGTCCCTTAGTGAATAGTCAATATGAAAAATATCTAGTAGATCATTTAGATTGTTTGGCTTAGATAGTAATTTTTGGCTATAACCATTTGTTTGATACTCACAAATCAAATGCGTTATTTCTTTTATTCTTTTTGCCTTTAGCCCATTCCAAGCTTGTATAGCTACTTCATTTGCTTGCACTAGAGCGTTGCTTGTTTGAAAATCAAAAAAGTCTTTATAATAAAGATTGTGATTAAGGCTTTTGCTTAGTTTGTTGAAATTTGCAATAAATGGCTCTTTATCTAACTCTTCGCAAAATTCATCGTCATAGTTCTCTGCTATGCAATAGTTTAGACCAAAGTAGATATATTCTGCCATATTACAAGTTCTGGTATAAAGATCAAGCCACTCTTTTTTGCTAAGAGAATTGTCAGTTATAGACATTTTTTCAAATGCCTGGTTAAAAGCATTTATTTCGTTCATATATATATTTTTGGCTTCTTTAAAAGTAGTTTGATTGTCAATATATGCGTTTTCTTTTGGCATTATATGCTATCTCCTTTTTCTATAAGACTTTTCTCGATAAATTCTTTAAGCTTATGTAATTTCTCGGCAGGCATAGATTTAATAAGAGTATTGATCTCCCTACTTAAAACAATTTTGGGTTCTTTCTTTTTTTCATTTTTGTAATTTTGCATTATCTCTTTTAGCTTCTCGCACAAAAATAGCATTAAATTATCAGACCATTCCGTAAGAGGCTCTATGCCAGCTTTCTTTACAAAGTTTTCTATATAAGAATTGTCTATATTATCAATTTTATAGAAATCACTTAATTTAACATTAAAGTCATTAAGGGTTGATTTCAGACTTTCATATTCTTCAGGAGTTTGAATTGCTCTGAACATATAAGCTTCTTTTATTTTTTTAAGAGTGCTATTATGCCTTGTTTTTTTACATAACAATAGATATTTTAACTCTAGGCCATAGTGGGTAATCAGCCGTTTTTCTACAACAGTTAGTTTGTATTTTGTAATACTATTTAGCATTCTTAAGTAAGGCATATTATTAAAAATGCCTGCAAGATTTTTTAATTCTTCAATTATAAAATTTTCTCTTGGAGTTATATTGTTTCTATTGCTGCTAATCTTTTTTACTAATGCTTTTAATTCTTCTAAAAAACCTTCCATAGCAAAATTTCTTCTTCTTAATTCGTTTTTCTTTTTTGCTTTTGCGAAATCGCTATTGCAAGCATTAAATAGAGGTAAAAACATTGCTTCTACTCTAGCAGATGGCGATAGATCTTTTCTCAAAGCATTTTCACTATATGCTATTTGGTATATTTTCGAGTCAGGGACATCTTTTTTGATGATCTTAACTGGTATTGTTTGTAGCGGTGGTTTGTCTTCGCTTCTTAATGCGTTATTTAATGCCCTAAGAGCTGCAAGTCTTCTTCTGCCACTTATTAATTCTAGCTCTCTTTCGCCTTTTCTAGCAAAAATTAATGGCACTACAATGCCGTTTGCTTCTATGTCTTTAACAAGAGAGAGAAAGTCTTCGCTATTTTCCAGATCACCATCGATTGATCTATCATCAAGGTTATCTCTGATTTCGTATTCATTTGGGTCAATGCTGCTTATCTCTTCATAAAAGTCCATAGGTTATTCCTTACATTTTTGTAAATTCCATAGTTGCGCCGTTCATTTCTTTAATGCCAGAACTCATAGATATTTGAAGTGGCGTATTTGCGTTAAAGAATTTAATTATATCAGTATCTCGTTCAGAAAAATAGTAATCTGAAAATAGTTCAGTCACGATGCTTTCAATTTCAGCAGGAACGTATGGGAACTCGCTTCTATTTGTTTCCATTCTATCCCTATATATTGAAAAGCCATCTTCTACAAGTTGAATTGCATCTGGGGCAAATTTATATGTTGTTTTTATTTCGTCTATTAAATTTACGGCATCTTGTTTTTTTAATAAGATCTCATACAATTCATTTTTTTGCTCTGAGCGCTTATCGCTTACTAGAGTATAGTTGTTTATTATATTCATGACTGCATCATTTGATTGAATAAGAGTTACTATTTGACTATACCTTGTGTTGTCATCATAGAAAATTACTTTTTCATTGTTTTGGTTGAGCTTTGCTGTTAAGAAAAGCATAGGGATAGAAACATTAGCAAATTTTTCTTGCGATTTTTTGATGTAATATTCAAACGTGCTAATAGCTTTTTCAGCTTTAGGGGCTGTTAAATAGATACTCTGGTCAAAACGCCCCTTTCTGAATAATTCAGGGTTCTTTTTTACAAGGTCGGTAACGTTATTTGCTGTTGCAATAAATAAGACGTCTGCCTTGTTCTTGCTATTTTTATCTGCAAATTCATTTAATGTTGTAAGCAAATAGCCTAGAACTTGTTTTGATTTTGGGCTATCATTAAACATCTTCTCTATCTCGTCTATTAAAAGAACAAATTTGCCTTCGGTAAATTTAAAGAAGCTAAAAAATTTATTCAAAAGCCCAAAAGTATCGTCGGCATTTATAAAAAAGCTAAGGTTTAGCTCTATTAGGTATCGTTTTAGCTCTCCAGCTATGCACTTGGCAAAAAATGTTTTACCAGTGCCTGGAACACCAGTCAAGAAAAAGCCTTTTGAAATTACGCCGCATTCTTGCCTTGTTTCTATGGCCTTTAGGTTACTCATCATTGTAATAAATGAGCCACTTGTCTTGTCAATAATGTAATCGTCAAAGGTAACGACTGGAGCATATATATTTGACCCTAGTTTCTCACGCAAGATCGTCATTGGATCAATATTCTCTTCTTTTTGCTTTTTGGTTAGTAAGCCATACTTATTATCAACCCTTATAACGTCAAAAATGCCTTTAAATTCTGATGAAAGACTTTCTGGTAAATATGGCGCAATAAATACTATTCTTGCAATACTTCCGTCCGCAAAGGCATTCAAAATGGCTTCTTTGCTTCTTGCAAAAACCAAATTTTCTTCAGACAGATTATATTTCGCTGCCAACTCCTTTTTGCCTTCTTCTGAATAATAGTATTCGTCATCTACTTTTAAATATAACATTAAATTTTTGCTCCTATTGTGTTTTTGTTTTCTTCGTTTTTATCCTGCTTGATACCAAATTTATTATTTATAATATTTTCTGATAAGCTTTTGGTTTCTAGCTTATACACAGCAGCTAAGCTCATTTTTACGTAGTCTTCGTCCATTTTCGGACTACTTAAATAAGAGTCACTATAAGCCTTTAATAGATAAGGTATTCTGCTGGCTTCTTTAGGAATAATGACCGCAACAGTGTTTTTATTATAAGAATACGCGAGGTTGCTTATTTGTTGCATTGCATCATTATCCAATTTTCCATCCTCAAATATATTTTGCATTTTATCTATAATGTCAGTTTGCTTAAAGAAACCATCTCTCTTTTCTAGGACTAAATCATATTTCTTAAAAGAAACATTAAGTCTTTGGACAAATTTTTCATTCTTACCATAATGTTTTGCAAAAATATCTCTTGCTTCTGGACTATCTGTTCGTGAAGCAGATTGAATAAACGCTGCAAAATTATTTCTAACCTCTTGCCCATCAATATAGAGGCTATATGCTTCTGGATGATAGCTTCTAAATTGCATACCTTCGGCCGTAGCTTTTCTATTTGAAATAATTACATCAGGATCAGCGTCCATGCTATGAAATTTATTAATCTCATCTTGGAGCTTATTCTTCTCAGTGATAAGTTTAAAACTTATGTTGTGATTATCTCTAATCTCTTCAAGATTAATTTTATTAATGGCAGAAATTACTTGCTGGTTCTCGCTAAATAGCAATATGGATTTATTTTTATTATCTGAATTTGTTTTTATCATGGTTTCAAGCACAAGCAGTGAGCTTAAAAGAGAAGAGCCTATCTTGTCTGTAAAAAGCGGAAATTTATAGCCTTTTTGGAGCTGCTCTTCAATTAGATCTTTTGCACCTTTATTTACCAGGGTATAAAAAGAATAGAAGGTATCATAATTTCCAGCACTTACCTTTTCTTTGTATAGCACATTGCCATCATTGTCATCTAGTAAATATCTGCCTACATTTGGCAACATTTCTTTTACCATGTCGTAGTCAAATGTGATTTGAAGAGATAAGTTTATCTTTTTGTTATTTGTGCCATCTACAATAGAAAAATCAGGCTTTATTAATAAGTTAGTTAAATTTTGCTTTATAAAATTTTTATTTATTGCTAAATTAAAACCCATTTGGGTATCAAAACCATTCTCACTATGAAATTCTATTTTTTTCTCGTTGTTGATATACGGCAAAATTTTTGGTAAAAAGACCTCTTTTGCAATATTGTATTTTAAAAGTAACTTCTCTTTATTTTTATTTGCATTAATAACAACATCTGGCAATCCACCATTTATTGCAGCCTCTTTAATCATTTCAAGTCCAGACGTTTCTTTATCGTCCTTGTTCTCCATAACAATAAAGTCTTTGATAGACATATCGAAGCCATAATAGTCTATTAAATTCTGAAATCCTTTTAGGTTTTCGCCGACGAGCTTGTTAAAAAGCCTTTTTTCTTTTTTAATATCCTCTGCTTCATCATCTTCAATTTTTACTTTGATAAGAGATATTTTTAGGGCATCAACAAGGCCATTAATTGTGCTTATAAATTTATTAGCTTTATTTTGAACAAAATATTTTTTTGCATAAAGAGATGCGATAGCAAATTTATTGTTGTAAATGTATGTATCTTTATCTATTTTTACATCATAAAGCGTATCAGGTGATTTTGTGATTTTTAGTTTATCTGCTTCTGATTTTGCTCTAAAATTTTCTGCCAAAATAGAGGCATTAGAGCATAACAAGACATTTTCTTTGTCTGCTAAATTTGGAAAATATTCTTGCACAAAGCTGATATCGGCTAAGTCTATGCTATCAACTTCTTTAAATTTTTTAATATCATCTTCAATGTATTTTTTAGACAATGCGCTAATAATAGTTTCAAAAGCACGATTGATACCACTCAAAATACCGCCATCACTTTTCAACTTATCTTTATCGTTTAAAATTTCTTCATAAGAAGATGTATCTATTGCTTCGTTACGTCTAGCCATAAATTCTTCTAATTGTCCGCATAAAGCAGGTAAAACCCTATTAGCTCTTACTAAAAATGGATCAAACTTTGCATGCCTATCATGATCAGTTGCGCTAATAAAGGCATCTTTGGTCACTAGATCATTTATTTCTGGTAGTGTTGTTGCGAGGTATATAATACTTGATAAAAGATCTGGTATCTCCCTTATAGAAAAAACACTTTGTAAATTTTCTTTTTTGGTAGCAGAAATTTCAACAGATATATTGCTATTTAAAATGGCGTTTTGTAATCCAATATTGCTTAGAGTATCTTCTCCTTGGTTCTTATGTGACTCGTCTATTATGTTTATAGACGCATTTTTACCATTTTGTAGAGTAAAGGTATTACTCTTGGTGCTTAATATTTTGGCTTGATCACTTGCTCTTAGTTTTATACTCTCTTTAGTATCTAACGAAATTTTTGTTTCCCAGGATTGATTATTGTTTTTTATAAAATCTACCGTTATTATGTTTTTATTAAGTTGGACACTTTCAAAAAGCTCTTGTTTTTCAGGGTTAAATTTTAAGCCTTGCGGCTTTGCTGAAACAATAGACAGCCCATACTTAGAAAACTTACTAGGCATTAGGATAAAATCAGAATTTTGCTTGTAGTTTAGCCTTAAAGACTGAGTATTAGCATTGCTTGAATTATTCGTATATTTATCCAAAAGTAGCTGGTAATCTTTTCTTCTGCCAATAGTGTTTGAGTTGCTATTTATAGCAGGAAAAAGAAAATCTTTATAAGCAGAAAGTAAAATTTCTTTGTTATGTCTTAGGGCAAAACTATTTTTAAGACTATCTAAGCCTTCATGTAATTGTGATATTAGCTCGTCATAATTTACCACATTAAGCAGTGGTAAAGCTCTATCAAATATGGCTTTATTTTCATCTAAGTTCTTTTTGACAGCAAGTTTTGTGGTCGCTATCTGATTTTCAAGAAATTCACCAACCCTTATGATAATACCCACAGCTTCCTTGTTGTTTGCCATAACGTCATTGATAGTTCCCATATAATTGCCAAGCTTATCATGGTCAAATTCTGAACTTTTTATGATATTGCTTTTTATACCCTCAAAGTCATTAAAAGAATTCTCAATAACGCGTGATAGATCCTGAACTGAAATTTCGTTTTTATGCGCTTCACCTAGAGTTGTATGAGTAATTTCTTTGCAAGCTTTGATAAATTCATCTCTAATTTCATTAAACTTATTACTAATTAAAATGTGAGCATCTCCTTTTTTACTTTTTCTATCAAAAGGAAACACTATAATTTCGTTGTTGTCGCTTAATTTTTTCAAAGAGCTATTTGGTATAAAATCAATCGTGTCTTTTGCATCTTTATATAGTTTTGACAATTTTTCGCATGTTTCTTCATTGCTAAAGCTATAAATTCTCTCCACGCTAGTGTTAAATTTGATATCTTTACTGCCACTACTTAAAAAATATTTATCTAAATAATTGATACTTTGCAGCTTTGCTGCTTCGCCAATATTCATTAAGAGTTCTTCGCCTGGAAGCATAGTTTGCATATTATTTTTGGAAACTATATTGATCCTTAAGTCCTTATTAGCAATTTTTCGTCTATCTTCTAATATTTTTTCATAAGCGTTGCCAATCGCAGTTCTGATCTTGTCATAGTCGGCTATATCTATATATCCATTTCGTGCTATATAATCTAAATAATAAGCATATACTGCCGCCATATTGTGGTTAAAAACATCTTTTTCGTTTATTTTTCTATTGTTTCTTTCTGTATTCAAAAGATCAAGGTAAATTTCTAAAAATGGTCTTTGCGGTAATTGCGTATTGATTAGATCTTTGATCTCGCTTCTGCTTTTATTCTTAAAGTAAGAGATGAAAGATAGTGCCACAAAAGGGAATTCGTCCTTTAAGGCATATTCTCCCTTGCGTTGATCGTCTTTTTCTGATTGTAAAAATTTCTTAATAATGTTTGGTATATTTAATACGCCTATTTCACTTGTGTATTCTTTCTGAAATTTTGGGTCAATAAAATCAATCTTGTCTGAAATACCTTTTAAATTAACTGTATGTAAAATTTCAGGGAAAGTTTGCACTAGCTGTCCAACTATGTCTGTTGCATTGCCATTTTGTATGTAAAAATTTGAAGGATTTTTATCTCCAAGGGCATATAAGACGTTTAACGCTGTCCTTGTCTTTCCACTTCGTGGGGCAAAGTTCAGGTCAGCTCTTTTAACTCCAGCACTTAAAATTGCTTCTGGAGAAAAATATTGATGTTCTTTAAGCTTATTTAAAAAGAGTAGTTTTATTCTATTACCATCAAAAGCTTTTTGAATTTCATCGTTAGCCTGCCTTGTCATAGATGAAGCAACGTCGGCTATTGTCTTGTCCTTATTTGCAAGAAGAGTATTTATTACTGCTTTGGGAAGTTTTTCTGGTGCTATATCGCCTATGGTTTTATCTAAATAGTTGTCGCTAAATTCTTCTTTTGCTACTGAAAGTAGCTCTTTTTTTGCGTTCTCTATTTGCGCAGAGCGATTGACAAGCATAAGGTGGTGTGCATTAAATAAAATTGAATGCGCCACTATCTTGGTGGTATTTTTTATTAGCTCCAATCCATCTTTATATTTTACTATGGCTTCTTCAGCACGCTTATAAAATTTATTATCCTCAACTATTCTTTCTAATTCTAAAAATTGATTACTTAATGCCTTTTTGTTATTTTGGGCATATATGGCATCTATTGCATTGACTATCTCTTGTTTTTTGCTAGTATCAAGATCTTTAAAAAATTTTGAGCCATATATTTTTTTATTTGTGCTTTCGAGATTTGGTAAGGTCAAGATGCTGTCTAAATAGGCTTTAGAAATCGTGTATATTTTTTTCATTTCCTCGGAGCTGTTGTAATTTAATTGAAAAATCTCTTTCGGTGTTATTTTGCCCTTGGAGAAGATATTGCTTAAAATAGCATTTAACTCTTTTCTGCTTATAATGTTGTTGCTCTCCAAATAATCTCTAAAAGAGTTAAAGTAGGCTAGCTGGTTATTAATTAGCTTCTTTTTTTTATTAAAGTCGGTAGGGATTACTTTTAATCTATCATTTTCAAGGCTTACAAGCTTTTCTTGTAACATCTCATTATAGACAAAGCTAGCAGGGACGTTGATATGTCCTAGAAGCTCGTTGTCTTTATTTAAAACTCCATAAAATTCAAATGGGATAATCCTTGTAACGTTTTCTGTGCTATCTATAATAGAGGTTAAATTTAGCATAGCCGAGTATGTTTTATCGTTTGATAGTAGATTTGTTATCTGATTAAATTGTTTTGTCTTTAGTTCATCAGAGCTTTCAGCGATAGAAGAATAATTATCCAATGCTTTTACACAAAGGTTATAAAAAATTTCTTTCTTTTTATCGCTGCTAAGATCTATTTTAAGAGGATAGCCTAAATTTTTTACGCAGCCATCTCCTCCAAACGCAGCATTATAAACTGGTGGGTTATTGTCAAGATTTTCTAAGTCATACCCTTTTTGTTTGTAGGCTTCTAAATATACGTATTTGTTGATTTTTTCTTCATCAGTCAATGAAGCATCGTCGCCTTGCGGTATTGATCTAGGAGAACTCTTTATTTTTCCATTATTAATGCTTGTAGTATGAAATGGAATAATATCAATTCTTGCATCATTTCTAGTAAGGGCATTTACAACATCTAAATAGTATTTCTGATTTGTTGCAAGTTCATGCTCTAGCCTCATAATTTTTGCCGATTTATCTTCAATACTTAGAAAATCCGATTTTAAGCTAACCGAACTAATGTTTAAGAGCTTGTCCAGCAAATATCTATTGTGTATATTGCCCAAAGAAGCATTAATACTATTAAAAACCTTAGTATCGATAGTTTTTTCAGCCTTGCTATGTGTAAGGCACAATTCTTTATCTGCTCCTAGTTTAATGCTGGAGAGTTTAACTTTAGATCCAAAGCCTGCTTTCGCCACAATAAATCCATTTAGGCCTGATAGCAAGGTCTTGGCTTCGCTTGTGGATAGCTCTAGGTCACTAATATCATAGTATTGTTTTTGCTCTGCATCATAAGAGCGGCCTAGTTGATAAAATAGATCAAAGTTCTCCGAAATTTCTTGCTCAGTTTTTGCCTTTGTGACAAGCTCTACTGATCCAAAATTTCTACTTTCTAGTTCGCTTGTATTGTTTGATAAAATACTAATGTTTTGGGTAATACCAGGCGTTGTTGATAAAGAGGTTTCTAGTTCTGTTTCGCTTAATTTTAATCCCTGCGGAACAATTATCTGGTTGTTTTGAGAGGATAAATTTAAAACATTTGCAAAAAAGTTACCCAAATCGCTTTTTGATCTTATCTCTTTATTGACTTTTTCTATACTAAAATCTTTTATAAAGTCTATGTATCGTTCAAGCGTTGGTGAGCTTGCAGGGTTTTCAATATAAAAAGTTACAAAGTCTTTTAAAGAGCCTGGAAAATCTATAAAATCTTTGTTCTTATTGACGAGTGTCTCAAAAAGTGAAATCCGTCTTGTATCGCTTGAAATGTTTGAGGTTGAAAAAATTTCTCTATGAATATCAGCATATATACTCTTTGCTGTTTCGCCCCTTGATATTCTTGTTTCAATATTATTTATAGTATGTGTCGCTTTTATAGTAGTTTCATGCTCTTTATAAAATTCATATTGCTCTTCTATCGCTTGCAGTCCGACAAGGTGGATAATGTTTTTTAAAAGTTGTGTTTTTAAAAGAAGCTCTTTTTGGATATTTAATACTTCGATCAGTGTATTAAATTTTTCTTGGTCTAGCTGCTTGCCCCAAAAAACACTTTGCCCCATTCTTTTAGCTTCTTGGTGTCCTATATTTGAATTTAATGTAATCTTTTTTAATGATTGACTATCGAAAAACACATCCAAATAACCACCGCCTACTCTATGTTGCATAAAACTTACATCCATTTTTATATTATGCTGCTCTTCTAGGTAATCTAATATAGCAATAACTTCTTCTTTTAGTTTAGGGGAATTGACAGAGAACATGTTTTCTCTTGTTACTGTTATTAGTGCAAATGGAGCATTGTTTGTAGTTTCGGTCGTCTTTATTGATGTTTTTTCGTTTATTGTTTCAAATTTAAGATTGCCTACTTCATATTTTTTAATACCATTAGACAGAAAGAAGGCATCTACCCTTTGGTTGTAGTTTAATTCTAAATCTTGTCTTTCAAAATTAATATTTGGAAATTTTGAAACCAGATCGTCAAAAACTTCATCTTTTGTGCTTGCAGAAAGAACAAATGTATAATCATTGAAATGTAGATTGGCCATTTATGCCCCTTTTATATTTTTGCAAGCATTTTAAATTATAGGGTATTATTTTAGCATAAAAAATAAAAAAATATTATAAACTTTACTAAAAATTGTTTTTTTTAGATAAAAATAGTAAAATGTTTCATTAATAAAAAATTTAGGCAAAAAGATGAGCGCAATTAGCTATACGGATGAGCAGTTTAAAATAATACAAGAGGTTTCACAACATAGAAACATTTGTCCAAATATGCTAGTGTCAGCTGGTGCTGGAACTGGCAAAAGTTTTACTATCAAAGAAGCATTAATCAACTATTTTACTAATTGCCACTATGGAATTAGGGATTGGAAGTTTGATCCTGCGACGCAAAGAATAGATTATGACAGCGGTATGTCATATAGACATGATGCACTATATTTGGTTTTTAACAGAGCCATGGCAGATTATTTTAAAAATTTAATAAAAAAAGTAGATATTGAAATATCACTGGTAGATAATCTATGGTTAAGCGATATTGTAGATGTAAAAACATATCACTCTTTTTTAAAGAGTGGTGAAAATATGCAACGTGCATTAGCTCAGGTTGGGATCAATGATCTAAATGCAGTAAAAATCAACTATGCAAAAAATGGGCTTACCAAAAATGATTATGCCGTAATCGCCAATAAGCTAACCAATAGTTTCTTTGAAAATCGTATTTTGCAATATAACCAAACAGACGAAGAAACTCTTAAAATGCTAAGAGGCTATTCTCGATCAATCAGGGGAGAAATTGAGAAGTTTTTTAATGTCTATCTCAAAAGCGATAATGTTGCCTATAATATTAGGGGTGCGCATAAGGCTTTTGTAGATGCAGGATTAAGCTATGACGATACTCCGTTTAAGTCTTGTGGGGTCGAATATACGCTTGCTAAATTTTGTGCCAATAACTCAGTTACTCCAGAAGCGGTTCTTGCCCATGAGATAAACAAGGCACTAGATACGGCCATAAAAGAAAATGAGCTAGAAATTTCACACACTTACTATTATAAGCGAATTTATGAATATGCTATGAAGGACGATGATTTTTTAAAAGAGATTTTTCATAAATACGATTTAATTGTGATTGATGAGGCACAAGATGCCGATGCGATGATTTTTAATCTGATCCATAAATATATGAATATTGCTAGAGAGGATGAATGTTTAAAAAACAAATACTTTTTGGCATTTGGCGATCCTAAGCAGTCAATTTACAAATTTAATGGTTCATTTAATATTTTTGAGTGGGCAAACCAAAATAACTCTTGGTTTCAGGATCTGACACTTACAACATCTTTTAGGTATGGTGAAAATATTGCGAAGTTTGGCGAGAAAATTGCAAGACACATTCACCCTAACGATAGACTGATTGGCAATGAAAGAGTTAAAGACACAATAGATAGCAAAGTCTTTGATAATGATACACTGGCAAGAGTAATAATAGAAAATTACAACAAAGAAGAAAGCCATAAAACTGACGCAAAGAGCCGAAAAAACAATACGGCCATCATTTTTAGAACAAATAGTGGTTGTATTGATTGTTTTAATGAACTTAGTAAATCGCTTGAAAAAATAGTTGCGAGCGACTATCCAGATAGTGATTTTTCACCAGATAACGTTGTCCTAGATCCAGCAATAAAAAAGGATCTAAAGGGTGTATATCAAAAAAATATATTCTCTGTGATTGAGAGTGATTATGTAAAAAATCAAATTCGGAAAGCTTATTCTATTTTACAGCCTGATTTTGATGGAGATGTGCTAAATATAAGCATGGCCGTAAAAGATGAAAACGTAAGAAAACTACTTGAAAAAATGCCAGAGTATAACTACCTGGTGAGATATGACGAGGCGTTTTTGGAAAAATATCTTAATATACGCGCCAAGGCCAATGCTAGTGTTATTATTACAAACGTTCATCAGTCCAAGGGAAAAGAGTATAAAAATGTCATTATAGGAGATGATTTTTTTACTAGAAAGAACGAGTATTATTGCACTGACGAAGAGATTAACATTGCTCATACGGCAGTTACACGTGCTAAGAGTTCTATTTTGTTTTATGAACGAGATAGCAACAAGAATTTCTTGCGTTATTTTTATTGTAAGGATGAAAGCCCAAGCTCTGATACAAAGATAGATCAGAATTTTTTTTCATATAAAAAAATCACAGAGCCAGTAGAAGGCGAGGATGATAGAATAAGTATAAATAGTGATATTTATGATGATCAAGACGAGCCTTTTGTAAATAATAGCAATAGAGTGACGTTCTCTTTCCCTAAAATGTAGAAGGCTTAATGGCGGAGATTTAAGATGGCAAGTATTTTAATTAAAGGGTCAGATGGTTCTTTTTGTAAGTATGAATTTGAAAGTAGATCTGAGCTTTCAAGTATTTTTTATCAGTCGCTACTTTCAAAATACCACCTTGCTGGCAGAGTTATAAAATGTGGTTGTAACCCTAAAAAAGAGCTTTGGATGTCAGTTGTAAGCCGAGGTGGTCTTTTTCTAAGAACTTTCCCAAAGATAACGCAAACCCACGAAGATGAGTGCATATTTAGCAATACTGCTAGCGAGCTTTATGATGAAGAAACACAAACTTACTCTCTATCACTTTTTAAGGAGCCAACGAAGAGCGAAGCAGATGAGAATAGCAGCAATGCTATGAAGCGAATAATGGCAAAAGCAACTACTTTTAATAGTTTTTGTATCGACTGGATTAGTAGTGCAAACGCCTTTGCTTTCAATATTGCAAACAAAGGAAATGATAGATATATCCAAAATTATACTTATGAAAATTTCAGATATGGCCTGAATAAAAGCGATATAAAAATTTCTAAGATAGGCTCGATTGAAAATATAAAAGATCGTAGCGATTTTTTCTTGTTCAAGGGTATTACTTTTGATGATCTAACAAAATATGATGATAGCGATGATGACAAATCTATTGCAGAGATACATTTTCAAGATAGCAAATACATTATAAAAAGCACGGTAAAGAGGGTAAAAATTGCAATAAAAAGACTAAAAATTTTTAACAATTTTATTCAACCTCCTTACTTTGTAATAGCTTCGGTGAGTAGAAACTTGGCTGTTAGACTTTTTGTTTGTCCAGTATTTTTTAGTGCAGAAAAAGAGCAGATAGCCTTTATTGAGAGTGAAAATGAACGAGATATGGCAAGAAAGCTTTTTGCTGCAAATAGGACTTTTTTCAAATCGGTATCAGACGAACACAATAGATTAAGCAAAAAGAAATTCCCCTATTTTCGTAGTCAATATAGACCTGATTTTTTTGTTTTTGGCGAGGGTAATATTCTTGTAGTAGAGCTTAGTGGATTTGACACCCAAGAATATATAGACCAGCTAAAAGATAAAGAAAAAGATTATCGACAAATTGTGAATTTCAACCAAAATAAAGAGATCACTTTTAGCTACAAAAGAGTAAATGCTCTTACAAATCAGGTCGAAGTGGCGTTTGAACCAAGAAAATAACTATAATGCTCTCATTTGCTCGATGTAAAAATAAGCCAATCTCTCGCTGTCAAGTGCGTATTTTTCGTATTGACTGACATTTATCATATCCAGTAAGGTCCAAATTTCATCTTTGTTTTCTAACCAAAATTGTTCTAAGACTGGAGCAAGCGAAAGCGGTTTTCGTGAGGTTGTATTTTTGCTGCTAACCTTGCATAGTCTTTCATTGTATGGCAAATTTAGACTTAGTAAATTTAATCCAACCTGCTCTGCTGTTATCGAAAAATGTGTTACGGTATTTATGGTTCTAAGATCAAGAGAGTTGATCAATTTGGCTATTCTATCACCCTCGTTTTTGTAGTATATATTTAAAATAGTCCGAATTTTTTCTTTTATGGCTTCTAGCCTTTGTGTGAGATCATCGTTTATTAAGACATCGGTAGCATCGTTTGAGTAGTTTAGCATAGAGTATGCCAATCCCAACAATGCTACGTCTTTTAATTCATTGCGCGTTGATCTTATGCCCATTGCTTGATGAATTTGATTTCTATAAATTTACAAATTAATTTTGCCAAAAATAACATAGAAGCTATTGGCAAAATGATAGCAATTTCAAAGCTTTCTTTTAAATAGACAAACAAAAAAACTGCAAACAAATTTGCAAAAAACAGTGCGATAAAACCAATTAAAATACTATTTTTCATCTATGATCCTCCTTTCTTTTTTAACCAATTCTATCACACGTTTTTATGCCTTGCAACCTCAAAGATCATTCATAAGTTTTACGTTTATTTCTCTTATTGCTTCTTTTATCAAAGCATTAGCCTCTTGTTCTTTTCCTAACCTTTTTGACAAATCTAGGGTGATATTGTAGAGCGTGATGTTCTCTTTTGAAAAATTAGCACACTCCATCCCTGCTACTACATAACTCTCTACTATCTCGCCCAACTCTTTTGGACTTTTTGTCGCACCTAGCTTTGCCAAAAGCTCGTCTGGAAGCTCTATCTTTTTTAATGCCATTGTTCTTTCCTTTCTGATTTTATTTCTTAATGCCCTCTAGCTCAATATATCCCATGCTTTTTGAACTTTTTTCTGGGAAATTTTTAGGTCTAGCTATCTATTTTTGTCCCAAATCCTGACATAACTTTTTCAAGCACAGAATACATTTTGTTCAAATTAATCCAAAAACCTAGTTTATTTTTTATAACTCAATATAAAATAGAGTTATACGCAAAAGCTATTTGATTTAAATGATAAAAGCCATTTTTTATATTATTTCTCTTTTCATATAGTAAAATTTCAAGAGATAATACTTTTTGCATAGCCAAGCTGCCTTTTAAAAGTTTAAAACTAAATTTATAATAATATAGCCAATTATAATAAAAAAATCAATACAAAAGTTACAATATTTTCTCTTTTATTAATTCAAATAAAAAGATATATTTATTACTTGACAATACAATCTATTATGATATAATTTCTAAATATATTTACATAATAATTATTAAAAATAAGAGCGATTAAAAAATCTGCCCTTGTGATAAATCATAAAAAATATTTTACATAATGTCCTATTATGTAAAATAAAAGGAGAATTTTATGAAAAATAATGAGAAATTAGACTTTGCAGACGAGATGGCAAATTATAGAGATAGTTTCATTTCTTATAATAAGATAGCAGACAAGAGCATTAACACAATTAATACATATAAAAATTGCCTTGATGGCTTTGTAGAGTTTTGTTATGAGAATAATGATGTAATTAGCTTTAATAATCTAAGTCATAAGCATATAACTGATTATTTTATATGGTTAGATGACTTATATAGAAAAAAACAACACAAAAAGATTGCTAATAGGACTAAAAGTATATCAAGCTCAACAAAGATTAGCTATTTAACTATTTTAAAGATTTTCTTTAAGTATATTACTAATAATAATGACAAGCTTATAGATTTAGAAAAAATACTAGATAACTATAAGATTGCAAAGAAAAAGACGAGCAAGCTTGAAAATTTTATGAAAGAGGGCGAGAGAGATAAAATTTTAGACTATATAGAAAATAAGCTGGTTAAAAAACCTGAATATAGATATATTAAAAATTATAGAAATTCATTGCTTATAAAACTAATGCTAAAAAGTGGACTTAGAATAAGCGAGGCGTTAAATCTTAAATTTTGCGACTTTCAAGAGAGTGACGACGGGGAATTTTATGACATAAATATACTAGCCAAAGGTGGAGAGTATCAAACGGCATATATACCAAAAAGCCATATAGAAGATGATTTTGAGAGGCTATCTAGCATATACCCACCTGAAAGCTATATATTTACAAATAAAAATGGCGACAAGCCTATTTCTAGGCAATGCGTATATACTTTACTAGAGCGTATATATAGAAAATGTGGCATAGTAAATAAAAGGGGTTGCCATATACTAAGGCACTCGTTTGCTATGAATATGGTCGAGAAAAATACAAATTTAGGCGTTATCCAAAAGGCTCTTAGGCACAAAAAGATACAGACAACAATGATCTATGCAGACGCTACTGGGGATATGGTTAAGAAAGAGATGAAAAGAGTGATGTAAGCAAAAAGTATGTATAATATACATATAAAAAGGCAAAAATTTGAGTAAAAATGACAAATTATTAAAAGAGCTTGAAAATAATCCTAAAAATGTAAGATTTGAAGTACTTGAAAAGTTGCTTTTAAATAATGGCTTTAATTTACGTGGCATAAAAGGCTCACATCATCAATTTACAAATGGTAAAATTTTGCTTACTTTGCCATATAAAAAGCCGATGAAAACGTATTATGTCAAGCTAGTTTTAGACGCCATAAAGGACAAACAATGAAAAATTTAGACTACTATCTAAACCTACCGTATAAAATAGAGCTTAAAAAAATACCACAAAACCAAGGTGGTGGTTGGGGTGCGTTTATGCCTGAACTTAATAGCATTGCATTTTTTTATGGTGATGGCGAAAGTAAAGAAGAAGCCTTAGCCGAGCTTGAAGAAGCTTTTAAATTTACTATAGAAACAGCACTTGCTGACGGTATAAAAATACCAGAGCCGATCGACGAAAACGCCAAAGTTCGAATAAATTTAACCATACCAAAAGGTGTTTTAAACGCTATTGACGCCGTAACTTCTAACCGCTCGGCGTGGCTAAGTGAGCTTGCTAGAAAAGCGTTGGCGATTTGATGTTAATTGCAAAAAATTAGATTACTACCTAAATTTGTCATACGTTTTAATCGTTGTGAAAGACAAAGACTTTGGTGGCTTGTTTTACTTCTATGCTTACTATAAATGCATGTATAATACTAGTCACGTCTTATTTAGGCGTTATCCAAAAGGCTCTTAGGCACAAAAAAATACAGACAACAATGATCTATGCAGACGCTACTGGGGATATGGTTAAGAAAGAGATGAGGCGGATAGAGGGAAATTAAGCCAGGGATTGTCAATCAAAATGTTTTTTAAAATTTCAAATTTTGTTTAAAACGTGCGAAGCTTGGGCTGGCATATTGTTGTTGCCGTTTTTAAACTTGCATAACATTATTTAAAATGGTCGCTTGATGACGATTTTAAGCGCGCTTGGGGAATTCTAAACTTTCATTACACCATTTAAAACTATAAATTCCACGCCATTTATACCTATCCTCTTTGTTCTAAACTTCCAAAATATTGTTTAAAATCGAAGTGGGGAATGAGCGTGCTCTCTTGGCTATATAGTTCTAAACTTTCAATATATTATTTAAAACATTAGCTACAAAGCTATCGTAAGGGGTCATATCCTGTTCTAAACTTTCAATATATTGTTTAAAACGCTCTTTTTCTATATTTAAAAATACCAAGTTATCGTAGTTCTAAACCTCCACTACATTGTTTAAAACATTTTGTAAAAGATAAATGACGTCGATTATCCTTGCTCTAAACTTTCAATATATTGTTTAAAACTAATCTTCAAATGATCGCAAAGATCAGTCCTTGTGTTCTAAACTTTCATTATATTGTTTAAAACAACAAAAACGTCGCTACTTTTTTCTCGCTCTCGTAGTTTTAAACTTTCAATATATTATTTAAAATTATGCACCAAGTGCATCACTTATTGAGCCACCTCCTGCGTTCTAAACTTCCACTACATTGTTTTAAACGATAATAGAGCTTGCTGTTTTTGTAAGGCAAGAGTTTAGTTTTAAACTTCCATTACATTGTTTAAAACATCTAGTCTTTGGCTTTGATAGCCGCCATATATATGTTCTAAACTTTCAATATATTACTTAAAACACTATTTATCAGGTTAAAAAGCTCGCCTTTCTCCGCGTTCTAAACCTTCACTACATTGTTTAAAATACAAAAAGCACAATATATATTTTCTTGTGCGATGTTCTAAACTTCCATTACATTGTTTAAAACAGCGTAGTCCTTCAGCGTTTGCATCCATTCCATCGGTTCTAAACTTCCACTATATTGTTTAAAACGGTAGCAATGGAGCAAGTGCATTGAAAGCCTTTGAGTGTTCTAAACTTCCACTATATTGTTTAAAACCTTGTAAATTTGTGCCTAAATCTTTTATATCTTTGTTCTAAACTTCCACTACATTGTTTAGAACTAGACCCAAATTTTATTTTTAAGGCGGAGCGAAACAGTTCTAAACTTCCACTACATTGTTTAAAACCGCACGGAGTGGATAATGTAAATCAAAAGTGTATAAGTTCTAAACTTCCACTACATTGTTTAAAACGATGAAAATTCGGCGACTTTTAGCGATATTACCGAAAGTTCTAAACTTCCACTACATTGTTTAAAACAGCAACAAATCTACGTATTATAGGGCAAGAAGCTCTTTGGGTAAAAAATATATATTAAAAACAACTTAATATATATAGTCTATTATCTACCTTGCCCCTTTAGTAGATATTCTTAAAAGCTTTTAAGAAGCTTTATTGAGATCATTCAATTATTTTTTAAATTCTTGTAAAAATAAAAAAATATAATCAAATTTTAAAATTTCACAAAATTATTTAAAACATTTTAATTGACAATGATAAATAAAAGAACTTAACTATCACAACAATAGCCTTGGCTGAAAATCAGCCAAATTGTATCGATTTAGAACTTAAAATTTAGAAATAAGCTCTATATTATCCTTAGTTGCCCTTTTTAAGAATTCAGCATAAGCCTTATATGCTTCATCAAATTCGCTTTCAAGACTTACGTCTATTTTGGCATTAAAAATATAGTCGCTATCACTTAGTCTATCCATAGTTAAGCTTGCACTTTCGCTTGCATCTTCTATGTGTATATCAACAACACCAAAGCCTATATTTTGGCTAGAACCAAGTCGTCCATTTTCTATAAAGCCTTCAAGCGCATGCAAGAACATACCCAGCTCAAGCTTTGAAACTTTTTCCAGGAAAAAACCACCATTAAATGTCGCTCCAGACACTATATGCTCCCTTTGAGCAAAGTGTTGTATGGATGATTTTTTAGTTTTTGCTTCTTCATCAAATGTTTTATCCATCTCTTTTGCTAGTTTTTTAGCATCACGGTCTTTTTTACGTGCTTCAGAGTTTTCTTCAACACTTTTCTCCCAATCCTCGATCTGTTTTTTTGTATAAAGCTGGCTAAATTTAGTCCCCATTAAGATGTCATCAACCTTAACAAAAGTTTGCCTTTTAACTAAGTTTTTAGCATTTTCTTTGTCTAGTGGGATGGCATCTGCTACTTTTAATTTTCCAGCTATTAATATGCCCGTGCCAAATAGCGATAAGATCGGATTTTTTTCTCTAATCTCTTCGATCTCTTTAAATTTAAGCCCTGACTTGCTTACTCCGCTACCACTTAGCATTGCATGAATGTCAGTATCTTTTAGCTCTTCGATATTCTCATTCTCTTTTACCTTATCAACTAATTTTTTCGTCGCTAAACGGCGCAATAGTCCCCTAATACCATTTGCAGGCAAATAAGGGATATATTCTATCTTGCCATCGTCGCTATTTTGATTAACTGTTGCAGTTTTTTTAATGCGAGTTACAATGTTTCCGCCTGGCTCGGTATCATTGTTTTCAATGATCGCGATTGGGCTAACCGTTTTTATGACTAATTTGATTTTATAGTCTTTTAACATGACATCTCCTTTGGTTTTTATTTTTTGATATCTATTTTGGTGTTTTGTAATAATTGTCCATAGCCTAGACCATTTTTATATCCTATCATTTCAGGAAACTGATAATTAGATGTAAAATTTGCCCAAAGCCCTATGTAGTTGATATTTTCTTTATATCTCTCTGTAATAACCCTAAAATCCTTGAAATTTAGGACAAGATTTTCAAAATCTTGCTTAAATTTAGTGTAGCATTCTAGCTGATAAGCTAAATTTCTTTTTATTCTATATGAAATGTAGTCTTGAATTTTGTCGTTTTTCTCAAAATAGTATTTCATATTATATTCAGTTTTATTTGCAGTTATTATGATAGGCGTTCTAGTAGAATACTCTATCGTTTGAGATCCAAGATAAAATGGTGGCATATACCCATCTTCTTTGGGGATGATCTTTTTTATCTTTCTACCAAAGAAATTATTTTTATGCCCTTCAAGCCTTTCCATAAGATGCTGAAATGCAAAGAAGTTATTTTCATAAAAAAGAATTTCAATAGCGTATTTTAGTGGCTTTTTGTATATAAGTGGCGGTGCATCGTTGCCATGATACATAATTATGCTATTAAATTTTTGCTCCGTAATGCTGCCGCAAAAATTACGCACTTCTCTAGGCTTTATCTCACTTACATCATCCGTAAATGTCAGAACTATGCGCATTTATTTTTCTCCTATTGTAAGTATATAAGCTCCTACCCTAACGTCTTTACTATATTGTTTGTAAAAATCACTAATTAGCAGGATAGTATCTTTATTTCTTGCATCTTTTTTTAGGCTTATAAAAGGTGCATCAATTTGTGGGTTTGGTATTAGATGACTTTTTGTTATTGGATAATCTTTTATTATCTCATTAACTCGTTTTAGACACTCCTTGGCTTCTTCATAACCAAAGTAATAAGTTTCACTTCCGTATTGGCAAGCTATAAGATCCTTAGAAAGTGTCAAATTTGATTTAAAAACTACGTGTTGGTTGTTTGGTGTAGTCTTAAGTGCCAAATTAAAAGGCAATGAGGCATCTTTGATAGCCTGCTCTATGCTCTTAGTTTTATTTTTACCCATAACATAAGTTATACCATTTTTATCGACCACATGAAAGCCTAAAGACTTTTTGCCTACTCTACTATTAACGCCACATTGAAGCGTCCAAAAAGTCTGCTTTGATACAAACTTAGAGTTGTTTAAAAAGGCGTAGTCTGTAAAGGTCGAACCAAGTGTTTTTTCTATACTTTTGCATAAAATTCCCTCTTTGGACTGCTCACCTGAAAACGCACAAAGATGATCTTGTCCATCAACAATTAAGTCTTTTGCGGTCGCTTTCTCTTTTAGATCTATCTCTTGCCAATTATTTTTGTCTTCGTGTAAAACGTCATATACAAAATTTATGGCTGAATGGTATTTGCTCAAATATTTTTCATCGATACTTGGTCTTTCTTTACCTGGATAGATAGTTTCTATTAGAGATGAATTTGGCATATAGCATGCCTCTTTGCTCCAATTTGCCCAGTAAGGGACTTTGCTATTATAGTAAATGATCCTAGCGTTTTCCAAAGATGGATAATTCTTCACACTAATTGGTCGTGCTGGAGTGTTTTTAGCTAAAAATACAGACTTATCTTCAGGGATTGTTTCTACCAAGAAAGAAGAAACCTGCCCATATCCAATGGCTGTTTTTTTACCTATAAATTTTAAATCCTGCAAAAGATCTTCTATAATTTCTTTTTTGCCTCTAACGTAAAAGTAGATTTTAGGGGTTTTTAAAAGCTCGTTCCAAATATTATAGGCTTTAAATTCACCACTACCCATACTATATTCTATTTTATTTGCTCTGTTCTCATTGAGATATTCATACTCTGGCTTTTTAACGATACATCGATTTTCAAGCGACACTTGATCGTTTTCTTCTACGAACCAGATAGATCCGCAATAACCATCTTTATATTTTTCTATGAAGTCAAAATCATAAAGTTTTTCGATTTCTATATTTTTGCCAAAGTGCCTCTTGACGTAAAGATTTACCAAAATAGAATCGATCGTGCTAAATCTGCCAATTAATAAAGGACTATTGAGAAAAAAGGATATTTTTAAATTTTCCATTTTGTTCCTTTTTTTAAAAAAATTGCGCTATTATACCACTACAAATTAAGTTTTGTCAATTTAAATTACAATAATATTATCAATAAAAAAGAAAGAGAATGGAACTTAGATCTGAACAAAGGAAATTTGTCGATTATGCGGCAAAGAGGGTAAAAGAGAATAAGTATTGTGTTTGTGAAATGCCTACGGCGTTTGGTAAAACTTTTTCGGCTTTAATGCTTGCAAAGAAACTAATTGATGAAAAGATAGCTCAAAGAGTGGTAATAGCCACTAGCGATAACTCTTTGGCAAAAAGTATATTTCTTGAAGCCAAAAATGTCGATAATCTCCCAGACTATGTGCTAGGCATTGGCAAAAATAACTACCTGGATATAAAAAAACTCACTTTTTTTATGGATACAGAGATTAGCTCTGAAGTTTTACCTTTAGACAAAGAGGTTGTTGATGGGGCTATAAAAAAATTAAAGGAAGATTTCTCTTATGTCTTGATTGAAGATTTTTTAAACGAGCTAGATATAGTAGATGCCGACAAGAGAGAATATATTGCCAATAACCTTGCACTTGAAAAAAGCAATAGTGAAAGCTTTAAAGAATATACTATTCAAATTACAAACTACTCTTTTTTGTTTTCTAAATTTATGTTCGATGAAAAATATGCGGAAGTAGATGGCACTGTTTATATTTTTGATGAAATTCAAGAACTACCCAATATGGCTGAAATGACACTAAGCTCTGCATTTTCTTTATATAGCTACTATTTGCAATTAAAAACGATTGCAAAGACAATTAACGACGATGCTAGCGCACCTAAAACTTTGATAAAGTTATTGAATGAAGAGGTTGAGCGTGTAAAATCCATAAATGAGATTATGAGTGATGAAAAAATGGCTGGCAAGACACTAACAGCCAATGATATAGCCATACAAAGAGCTACAAACGTTTTAAGTAAGCTTTTTGATCAAGAAAAAAGCAAGGCTCTTAGAGCCAAACTAAAAAGCTATTACAAAAAAACTCCTTTTTTTCAGCTAGGCGTTTTTCTTAATAAATTTGATGATGTTAAAAGCACCTTGTCGTCTAAAGATATTTATATTAGCTTCTCGCAAGAAAGAGGGTTTATATCGTTTCATACCTATTCTAAGGACATAAAGCTTAAGCTCGCCGATAAGTTCTGGAGCAAAATAGATCGATTTGTAGGTATAACAGCTACGGCTCTACTTACACAAGACGTTCATGATCTTGAAATTTATAAACGCATGGGCATCAACTTTAGTGATATAAAGCTTGGAGATACAGTAATAAAAGAGCGCAAAAGCAAAGTATGCGTAATAAAGTCATTTGAGGGGATTTTACGCCCAGAGCAGGCGACTTATTCGATTACTAGCAACGACTTTATAGAAGACGAGCAAAAAAGATTTGAGTATTTTGCAGATGAAATTTTGCGAGGCTATGACGGCAAAAATACAATGGTTCTAGTAGGTGGCTTTGATGAAGTAAGGCTTCTAGCTCAAAAACTAGAAAGCGTAAAAGATAGGCTAGTTTTGGCGGAGCAAGGTAGAAGCGTCCAAAATATTATTGAGGGCTTTAAAAAGAGTGGTGGAATTTTAATAGCTACTAGAAATTACGCTACTGGTATAAATTTGAAAGGCAAAACCCTTGAAAGGCTCTTTATAACCAAATTGCCTTACCCAGTTTATCAAACAAAAAAATGGATACTTTTAAAAGAAAAAAATCCTAGTTTCTTTTGGTTTGAATATAATAATGAAATGGTTATGACTTTTAGACAAGCTATCGGCCGTCTTATTCGCTCACCAGAGGATACTGGAAAAATATTTTTGCTTGACGGCAAATTTAACGCTTTGAGCGAGGGCTTAAAAAATAGGTTGATCTATTTTTTAGAGAAAATTGCTTTAAAGGGAGCGCAGTTATGAGTGATACTTTAAAAATATATAGCAACGATGATCTTGTGGGATTTCTTAAAATATATGCTGTAGGTAGAAATGAAACATATTATTTTGAATATGATAAAGAGTGGTTAAAAAATGGCTTTGAGATAGACCCAAATTTACCACTGCAAAGCTCTCAGTTTGTATCTAAAAATCTATGGGGAGCGTTTTGCGATATAAGTCCAGATAGATGGGGCAGATTAATCCAAAAACGAAAAGCTGGTAGCGAACTTACTGAAAGCGAATATATGCTAGGGGTAAGTGACTATTTTCGTATAGGCTCACTTAGAATAGAAAAAGAGAGCGAATTTGTTTCTGCCACAAACGATATACCAAAACTAACTCATATTAGCGAGCTTTGCATATCATCACAAAGAATTGAACGCGGCGAGAGCCTTGAGAGTGACATTAAAAATTTGCTTGCGCCTAGCGGAAGCTTGGGCGGTGCTAGACCAAAGGCAAGCGTATTAAAAGGCAATGAGCTTTACATAGTCAAATTTCCGTCCATAAAAGATGAATATAGGCAAATTTCTCGTAGTGAAAAGACTATGCTAGATGTTGCCAGTATCGCAAAAATAAACGTATGTCAAAGCGAACTTTTTGAAACAGCAAAAGGCACGGCTTTACTTGTCAAAAGATTTGACAGAAACGGCGATAAGAGAATACCCTATAAGTCAGCTATGACCTTGCTTGGGGTTAGAGATGGCGATGAAAATAACGATAAGAGCTACTGCGATCTAGCTAACGTGCTTGATAGTAAAAACAAAAAAGAGCTTTTTCGGCGTATGGTTTTTAATGGCTTATTTGGCAACACGGACGATCACCTAAGAAATCACGGCGTGCTATATGATGAAAAAACAAAAAGCTGGAATTTATCCCCTGCATTTGATATAACACCAACACCTATAATTTACTCAAAACAAAACCATGCTTTAAATTTTGTGGGTTTTAAAAGCTTGCCATCAGTCCAGCTTTTTTATGATATAAAATCAAAATTTGATATAAATGACAGCGAGTTTAAAGAGATCATAGCAGATATGCTAATGGCAAGAGATAAATTTGAAGAGATAGCAAAACGAAATAAAATAAATAGCGACAACTTGAAAATGCTAAGAAACAACTATTGCCACGAGGATTTTGGAAGGGGTGGAGAATTTATAGCGCAGATTAATCAAAATATGGCCGAAGAATATATCTCTTTAGACGACGAAGCTAATTCTTACAAATTTAAGCTTTGAAGTATATTCTAACGAAAACCTTGTCTATCCTAATTAGCGAAGAAACTCTCGCCATCATTATTTTCGTTAGAGGGGCTATGCTCATCATCAAAAAATGATACGTTTTTAGTGCTATTGCTGCTTTGAGGTTTTGTTTGCTGCTCTATGGTGTCTTGTTTAGGTTCAGCATCTATGCTAACATGTTGATATACTTGCAGTGCCTCTTGTTTGCTACTTGGCAAAAAAGGATTTTGACTTAATGCTTCTAATAGGGCTTGTGCTTCAACGTCGTTAAATATTATTTTATTTTTTATAAAGGCTATAAAATGATCTACAAAATGTTCTCGATCTAGTTTAGCCCTGCTAGCATATAGCTTCCAGTTATAGTCTTTAATTTCATATTTGCGCATCTCTATGGTATGTGGGCTAACGCCAAAACCATTTAATTCTGGTCTTTGGCCACAAAGTTTAACATAGCTAAAATTTGTCAGTTGTTCAAACAATAAAGGGCTTATCCCTTGCGCTCTTGCTATTGTTTCCCAAGAGATGCCAGGAATTTGTCTTAGAGTAAAATCACTAAGAGGGTGGATTGCTAAAACTTTTTCAAAATCAATATATTTGCCCAGCGCGATGAACCATTGATCTGGTATATGTGAAAGTGGTATTTTCGTATATTGTTTAGAAAAATCAACCATAAATGTATGTTTTTACGCTAGTTGAAATGCCAACAATATCTCTTGGTAGCTTTTTTTCATCGTAATTATTGGCAACCATACAAGCTCTTACCTCTTGCGGTCTTTTTCCAGTAGCCTTCATAAAAGCATTTATAATAACATTGCTAGTTTTTGTAAAAAAGTCAATTTCTTGCATAACTAGATCATTGTTGTTATTGACAACATTTAAGCTTTTGTTGTCTAGCTTCTCTTTTAGCAAACTAATTTGGTTTTCAATGATGGCAAGTAGTTCAATATAAAAATCTACCGCTTTTTTGCAATTTTCATAGTTCCAAATAGTATTTTTTTCAAAGCTTTGAATTATTTGTTTTATTTGACTATTGTGCTTCATCTTATCCCTTTACGCCTATATCTCCATATCCTACTCCAAGCGGAATATATTGAGTGTTTTTTAATATAAATTGCCTGATATAGTAAAATTGATAATATAACACCTTTGGGTGTTGTCTTTTTACTATGTTGTAAAATTTCTTCTGCCAGCCACTATTATTATCGCGCATACGTTCTAAATTGCCAATAGGAACTTTTAAAATTAAAGAAAGTATCTTATCATCAATATTTGCATCGGATTTTTTTAAAATTTGCATATCAGATAATGTCTTGTAAAGAGCTGTTTGTTTTTCTTCGTCATATCTTAGTAAAAATTTCATAACGGCATATCGCCACAAACTATCTACATCTGGCCTTTTAGGCTCTAGCCAAGAAAAGACGTTTATTCTGCTTACACCATAATTTTTAATTAGTTCAGTTATATTTAAATCGTTCTCTCTTAGGGCAAAAATAGAATTTAAAAATAAATCAAAATCAGCTTTATCTATATTTTTGCTTTGAACTACCACTGAACTATTTTCATACATACTCGCACTCATATTAAAACTCTTAATTAAATTCTTCTTCGTTTTTGGTTTTGTCAATTAAAAGATATTTCGCACGTGTTATGGCTACATAATAAAGATTAACTTCTTCTTGCAGCTCACTAAAACTGATCTTTTTTTTGTATATTAGATCGCTTAACGACGGAAAATCTTTTTCTAGTGTAACAATATCAAACTCCAGCCCCTTTGCGGTGTGTGCCGTCATAAGATATGTCCCATGATGTGCTATTTTATTCCTATTTTTATAGTCATCACTTGCTTTGCGGTATATACTAAAAATCCTTTTACCATACCTTTTAGCCAAATTGAAAGTTGAGAGCAAGTTGTTATCTCCGCAATCTTCTAAATGCTGTTTTAAGGCAGCTTGGCTATTGAACTCTTTAAGATATGAAAACTCAGGCTCTATTTTGTCTTTTTCGTTATTTAAAAATCTGACAAAGTTGATAGCCTCTTTAAAAATGTCTTGTGGTTTTTTGATTAAGATATAGGACGTATCTTTGTCTAGCCCACTGGACAAAATTTCGACAATTTTTGAATTTGTCCTCGTGATTATAGCATTTTTTATTGAACTTTTTTTAATATGCTCGTAATTTAGGGCAGCAATATCATCTCGTGGCATAACTTTACTGACCATTTTGACTGGATCTTGTTTATATCTTTCAAGCACCTTGTTCGCCTTATTAACAACATCAGGGACACACCTAAAGCAAGATGTTAGCTTCATTGAGTAATCAGCACTTATTTTGTTAAAAGCATTAGCCGATCCACGAAAGCCATAAATTGCTTGATTTGGGTCGCCAATAAAAACCTTTGAGCCTTTTAGCTGCAAAAATATATTTAAGACAACATCATTGCTGTCTTGTGCTTCATCTAAAAAAACTAAGTCAAAATTAATCTTTGACTTATCAAAGAACTGAAATTCTTTTAAATAAAAAGAGTGAGTGATAGGTATCTCTCTTCTTCTCATCTTTTCATATATTAGGCTAGCCGCATGCACGGCCACATTTTTTTTAACGACTTCCTCATTAAATTTTTTATAATTAGAATTACAAAAATCATTGAAAATTTTAATAGCATTAAAAGCTTCTAGGGGTTCTATGCCAAACATGGTTTGAACATCGACTACACTAAGATCAGTTGTTGATATATCTTCTATTTTTATGCTTTGGGAGCGCAATGCTAATCCGTGAGTAGTAAGAACAGTCACATTGTTTGGAAATTTGCCCTGAGCTTCTCTTTTTATTGACTGATTATAGGCTAGATACAATATTGTCTTATCTGGTAGTTGTTTGGCCAACTCTACCAAAGTAGAAGTTTTGCCAGAGCCAGCAGGTGCAATAATAGATACCTTTTGGTCATCTTTGAGGTTCTTGCATACGGCAAAAATATCTAATTGCTCTTGTGTAAATTTCATTTAATTGTAAAATATGCCTTTCAGCAAGAAGCAAAGCAGTGGCATGACAATAGCTATCGTCACAATGCCAAACAAAAAACTAAGAAAGAGTTTTATTGGTTGCGAGATGTGGGCATTGTTTGAATGATCAGCGAGATTTAGTAGTGAGTAAGCTGACAAAGAGCAGATAATTGTTCCACTAATAGCTTGTGTTGTATCCATCTTCCCAGAGAAAAAATATAACAACATGAAGCAAAGAGTATAAAAAGCCCCTGCCAAAAAAAGGACAAAGGCTATTTTTATGTCTATTGGCTGATTTCTAAAGGTGATGAAATAACTTTTAATGAGCTTAAGAAGCAAGTTCTTCTAGCTCCATATTGATCTTACCAACAATATTATCTTGAATAATCTCGTCTTTAAAGTCTTCGTAGCCCTTTTTCATATTGCTAATAACATCAGCACTGATACCAGCTATGGCATTAGTGTGTATTAGCCTAACATTCTCTGTTTTACCGCCTCTAAAGAAAGTTTGACACCAAACCGCCCTATCATTCTCAGCACCAAGCAACATTAGGCATAGACCATAGTTAGCGTCTTGTGTTTTCTTGATAGGTATGATCTTTTTATTCTCCAGTCTTGTTTGAACATCAAGAACAAGTTCCCCAGCGGCATCTCTTTTATACTCACTACTCTCAACTTCTTCTTCGTTGATCATAGCTTCTAGCCACTCTATAACGTCTTTATCGGCTACTTTAAAGATTATCTTTGACGTATTGGCTAAGGCTCTTTTTTGAGCTGTTTCGTCTGTTCCACTCGCTTTTAGCGATACAAAGTCTTGAATACCAAGGGCAACACTCATATTTAACGAACGCACTTGCGCCAAGATCGTATCAAGATCAGCAACTGGATATGCACCATACTCGTCAAGGTTGATTAGAGTAAAAGGCTTAGGGGTGAATTTATCCTTTGCTATATTCTTAATAGTTTGATGAATGCCAATATATTCGCCACCCAATGCTGAACCAGCAAATGCCTTGATAGTTGCTATAATAATTTTTCCCAAAATTTCAACCTGCGATCTTGATAATTCAAGCGGTGGCAGCAAAACATATAAAATTTGGTTATCTGCAATAACATCAACTGGATTGATCTCACTCTTCGATTGAGCAAGAATATGTTTAAAGGCAGCAAAAACGTTGAACAACTGCTCCCATTGTTGTTGTGCATAGGAGTGTTGCATCATATTGTCTGCTGGTGGGTTCTCTAATGAAGCTCCCTTGGTAGTAAATGCCTCGCTTAAAATCGTAGTCGCATAACTGATAGTTAAAGTTCCTCTTGAAAAGTCATTAACAATATTAGTCAAATTATTTTTTAGCGTTTCAGCTTCTTGGCTAATTGGCATAACTGATTGATTTTGTCCTGGCGTATTTGTAAAAGCTTCTTTGGCAAGATTGTAGAAAATTTTAATATCTTGCATAGAATAAATAGTTTCAGGCGATACATCTTTTGAATAAAATCTCTTCTTGCCATCACTTTGACTTTTGCCTTGTGAATAGACCACAAGGGCAACGACATCAAGTATAGGGATAAATCTATTCCATACCTTATCTAGGTATGAACGAATAATTTTATAAACGTTTGTGTATGTATCTTTTATAAAGCTATATTCAATTCCAAGCTCTTTTTCTATATCTATTCTGCGTGTAGGTTCTTGAATGACTGTTTCAATAAGTCTTTCTATATTGTCAAAAAAAGATGTCTTTGCAACAACAATACTATTGTCACCAATTAGTGGCTCAACGTTTTTATTTTCGGCAATGATTTCATCTAAATCACGGCACATGCAATAAAACGCAATAAAGATTAGAGTAACATTTAAAACACTTGTGTTTGAGCTAAGTTTTTCGCTATCTATACCTTCGCCTAGCAGTTTATCCCTGATATATAGGGCTGATGCAACTGGCAATAACAATGCCTTGCCGCGGTTTTGAAAATATGCAGTATTGCCTTCGCTACTATCTTTAAAGGCTAGGTTTGATAAGAATTCTATTAATTTTACTGGGTGCTGATTGTTGAAAAAGTTAAATGTATTGCTCTCTGCGCTTTTTTCTGCCTTAAGAAAGTTCAATACCCTGACCGAAGTTTCTCTATAATTTAATTTTGCTTGGGCTAAGATTTCATCTAGCATTTTAACGTCAGATTTTCCGTCGTTAAATACTATCCCTCCGCCAATTTTCATAATGTCGTCCATCATAGATCGCAAGGCCTCTGTTTTACCAGCACCAGTTTTACCGACTAAGACCATGTGTGTTTTGGCTAAGTCCATATCAATTCCGATGTGTCTTAGCTTATTGTGTGGGTGCTCCATTGTTTTTTGTTTGGCTGCAAGAGAAGTCTTGTCGCCTGATTTTATTATAGAAAGGTGTCCGTCTAGCTCTTCATTATAAATTCTATAACCGATTACAGAAACAACTTTTTTAGCTGTTTGAGGTTGCAATATCGCATTATATTGGCGCATATAAGCTTCATTTTTAAAAAAAACGCCAAATAGTTCGCCTGCTGTTTTTGAAACAAATAGGCATAAAAAGAAAACAGCCATATATGGTGAAAACATAAATGAAACCAAAGATAGCCAAAATAAGCTTCTCACCGTCTTTGTATATCTTTTAAACCTGAAACGGCTCTCTTCTAGCCCAAAATATCTGACAGAGCGATGTATCTTGTTGGTTTCAAGTAAAATGGCCGCCATTAGTTACTCTTTTTTAGTTCAGCCAACTTCATTTCAGCCAATAAAATTTGAGCGTTTATGGCATTTATTTCTGTATCTAGGGCAACACATTTTGTTCTGTTTTTCTTTTCTAGCTCATAGCCAAATTCTTTTTCGGCATAGTTAAAGTTTGAATAAAATGCCCTTTGCGGAGCAAATTCATTCGCTTCTGCCCCAAGTCCCTTTATCCAAAAAGCCCTAATAAGATATTGTTCGTTCTTCGCATCAAGGATCATTTGCGAAATCTCTTCATTCATCTTTTTTTCGCTAGGCTTTAATTGCGAAGCATTAACAAGGCTTACTCCAGCAGGATTGTTACAATAGCAATTATTAGCTTGTAGCTCTCTATATTGAGCCTTTAATGGCGTATCTACATCATCTGCTGCAACCAAAAAACTAAAACCAAGCAAAGTGGCCAATGCTATTTTTTTCATCTTTTCTCTCTTTTATGCAGTTTGTATTTCGTATGGCATAAACATATTACCATATTTCTTATAGGCAGGCAAAGTAAATGCACTAGCTCCACTTGAATTAAGCATAAAAATGGTTCTATTGCCATCAGGATTTTCTTTAATAGCATCATAAATTTGTTGTGCTGGGCCGCTTAGATCTTTATTGCCATTTACACTTTTAACTCCAGCGTATGCGACATCTTTGTCCTTCATTTTAAACAAGAAACACCTTGTTGAGAATAACTCTGCAAATTCTTGATCGACATCACCCGTGCTTTGCGTAATTAAAATCAGATGAATACCATATTTTCTAACTTCTCTAGCAAATGTATCAAGAAGCTTGCTAAACACTGGAATATTAAAAAAGTTGTGTGCCTCTTCAATGAAGTAAAAAGCGTCAGGCCTTGGCAAATCGGCATTTTGTTGCTTCATTGCTTGCAACTTGTCGTATTTAAACCAGTTTTGGAATAAAAGCCAGCCTACTGACACAAAGTTTTTTGAGTCCCCTTTGATCTTATCAAACTCAGCATAATATGCTGGATAATTCTCTCTAACAACGACGTTATTGAAGTAGGCAAAAACTGGATTTTTGCTGATAAAGTTTAATTTCTCGCCAAGTGATCCAAACCTAGTTTGTTCTTCTTCGCTTAGCTGAATATTTTTTGTTTGTCCCTTTATAGCATTTACTAGATCATTTAGAATAGGTCTTGCAAATCTATTATACTCTGGTGGCAATTCATCAGCCCTTGTTCTTTCATTATACTTAGGGTTGCCGTTTTCATCTTTTATTTTTAATATTTCATCAATTATTCCCTCATAGGATTTGCCGTAGGTTTGATTATTTCTAATTTCTCTTAATGTAAGAAGTGGATAGCCCCCTTCATCAGCCTCTCCTTTTAGTTGCAACATTCTGTAAAGGCTTGTTTTTAAGGCAGCTTCTTCTAGCGGGTCTAATGCCTTATCTGGACCACCAGAAACAGTTAGCATCAAATTGATAAAGTCCCTAAACATTAGCCACTCTTCTTCGGTAGGTCTTGATATATCATCAAAATCAAATAGAGAAAAACGTAGCTTTGAAACATCTGGCGGAACAATCTCAATCATTTTTTTCTCAGGAGTATTGTTATTTTTTCTAATGCTATCAAATATCCTTCCACCAGTATATCCAACGTTGATATAGCGTATTTTTCGATTTTCATTTAGATCGTTTGCTTTCCCAGTTTCAAAATCATAACCAATTATTTGTGACACCATCTTAAGCGCAGCAACAGATTTACCAGCTCCAGTAGTTCCGAAAATTAGCATGTGTGGAGATGAATTGCCTTTTAGCATGCAGTTAAAAAAGTTGTTATTAATATCTCGGCCATAAAAATCAACTTTCAAAAAGACGTTTGAGCCTACGCCGTGCTTAAGATTTTCGGCCTCATCTTTTAATGGTTTTGCTAAGCAATCTCTACATAAAGATGTCTGGAAGAATTTAGAAATAATATCTTGATGAACAATTATGTCAAAATCAATATCCCTTGCCATTAATAGGGTTTTTGGCAATAACTTATCAACAAGCAAAAATCTTTCCTCGGCACTTATGCCCATAATAGACTGAAAAGCAGAGGCTGTTTTTTGCTCTTTTAGAAAGAACATGCCATTTGCAACAAAACATTTATTTTCGATTTCTTCTATTGCTTCTTTGTTTTCAGGATCTTTTCTTAATTTATTTAAAGCTTTATTTGTAATGCTGTCCCCAAATTTGGCAGCTCTTTGCATAAGCTCTATTTGCCCTTTGGTCTTGTGCGTAGAAAAATCAAAGAACAGATTGCATACGCCATTCCACTCTGTCCTAAAAAGTTCAAGCACAGAGAAGTGACTTGACCCCTTAAAGCCAGTTATTTGATAAGGTGTATATTTATTTAAAATACTATCGCTCGCAATAGCAATCAGGGATGGAAATTTCTTATATAGTAGGTCAATGTCTTCGCTATACTCAACGTCATTGTATTTATTTATACTTCTCTTGTCGTTTTCCAAATAGACATCCAGTAGAAAAATATGATACAAGGCTGTTAAGATTTCAGGAGGTGGGAGTAGTTGAATAGAGAAGCTAAGTGCAATCTCTTCTGCAATGCCCCTATCAAGAGTAAAAACATAAATTGCCTCAATGTTATCTTGCTTAACAAAACTGATCATTACTTCAGTTTGTCTATCCTTATCGTGCCTAATTTGGTTTGTGAATTGCGCAAAATTTTCTATCTTTACAATCTCATTGGAGCCAGTTTCAAGTTTTAGGGCATAAAGTCTTTGTCGTCCATTTATATCAAGACTAATTGAATTTGTTTCATAGTCCATCTCAAAAAAATCTATGGTTTTTGAAAGCTTAACTTTTGAGAAATACCCAAAAACCTTCATAAAAATTTGATCCAATATGGCAAAAGACTTAAAAGTCAGTGAGCCTTTGGGCAATGTGTCAAGTTTTATCATTTTGAATGTCCTATCGTATTTAATTGTTTAAGCTTCTCTTTTGCTAAGTAGCTTAAATTTTCATATTCGCTTATTATAACTTGCAAATCAAAAGCATTGATTGCAAATTTTTCTCTTATAAAATTTAAAAAATTGTCTAGCTCCACTGATGAGCCAGTTTCTCTTTTCTTTGAAATATTTTTTGTATATTCAAAGACGCGCTCCAATGGAGTATCTACATTGACATTTGATAATTTTATATCTATTAACTCTACTTTTACAATAGAAAGTGTTTCTAAAATTCGCTTTTTTGTAAGCCTAAGAATAAAAACCTTCACCCCATCAAAATATACCACAAGCAGATTATTGATTGTTTTAATATCAATTTCGACTTCATTGTTTGAAGCAAGATTGCAAATCGCCTTTGTGATATAATTAACGCCAATTACATGATTTTCAGAAAATTTTCTTTCCAAAAGATCATTGAGCCTTTCCAATTTCTCTGTAAGTGTTTGCATTTCTTTTTTCTTTAATATATATTTGCCGAATTATACATTTTTTAATCTTGCTTTATTCTAAAAAATAGAAAAACTAAATTTTTTTATTTTTTTTGATTTTTTGTATTATAAAAAATAAAAAATTATATATAATTGCACTAAATAATTTTTTTTGAAAGGATAACGATCGTGGATAGCAAAGATATTGCTGTTGCAAATATGTTGCAGAACCAAGCCAAAAAAATCCTTGATTACTGCAAACTAGATGTAAATAGCATTTTTGCTGATATACCTTCTAATTTCACGACCGTTGATTTAGAAGTTAAAAACTTCAACCCTGGTATAGACTACGATGAAAATGTTGTCTATAAAGTAAAGAAGGATAACCAGCTAATAGGGGATTTTTATTTAAAAAACAAAATGTTTATCCCAATGGGCTATCGCTCTTCATCTACTCCAGAGGACAAAGAACACTACGATAGATGCAAACAAGAGTTTGATATAAAAAATTGCTCAGGTATTAAAATTACAGATGCAAATTTAACAAAGCTTATTAAAAGAATAGATAGTGGAAAGATTAATGACAATAGATTGATTAATCTCATAGATATTATTGCTAATACAAGCATGGCAACTATTAATAAAACTTTTAGATTAAGCTCAAAACTAGCATCTGATAGTATCAACCAAAACGACTATAAAGAGATCATTGAGCTTATTACAAAAAAGACAAAAAATACTTCACCTGGTATTTTAATGTATCAAATTTTTGGCTACCAAGGACAAAGTGAAGTTAGCTACAAGATAAATCAAAGTCAAAAAGATAAACTTATAAACATTATTTTAAATGACAATGGCACTCTTAGGGATAAAGATGAATATGAAGCAATGCTGGACAAGCTATCTTTTGATGAAAGATTAAGTTTAGTTAAACCATTAAACACGATCTATACAGATGCTGGCAACCTAGTTAAGGCAAGTCCAGAATTGAAAGAGAATGAGCAATACTTTTCGGCAAGCATATCTTATGAGCTTAGCTTAAAAACGCTTACCGAAGATCTTAAATTTAGAAAGAAGGACGTTGAGAGCCTTTTGTGGAGCTGCAAAGAACTTTCTGCTCAATGTGATCAAAACTTTGAGTATATGGGGCAAAAGAATACTAGCAAGAGCATATATATGAAAAACGATGTTTTTACTGACTTACGTTCAAAGGAATTTGATGAATACTGCATAAATGTATTAGAGCAAAAAGAAATTTTAAGCAAAATTGAAACAAATAGTATCATTAACAATATATCACAAAATAATAATTATAATAAGAGTCCAAAATTAAGAATAAAATAAAAAAATCACTAATGGAGAGGCAAAATGGCACATTTTAGATACAATAGTAATGAAAATAAAGGTATTACACTTACGCTAAAAGCTGGCGATCTAGGTCTTTTTGACGGCATCCCATTGAAAAAGATCAATGAAGCCAAAACTCAAGAAGTAATCTCTCAAAGCCCAGTTGTTTCGCAAGACACATTTGTAAAAGATTTAATTGTAGAAAATAAAAGCAACGAAGAAGAGATGCAAACAAATGCAAAAATCTTTTCAAAATTTCCACAAAGCTCAGAGGTTATTGGTGCAACAATTCAGCCATTAATTACTTCAGCCAATGTTGAAATTAACGGACGCAATTTTCAAGTATATTTTTCTAATAAAAATAATAGTGGTGGAACAAAAGCTTCGGTTTTAAAACTATATGAAAGCATTGAAAAAGATGGTGAAAAACAATTAAAAGAGATTGACTTAAGCCAAACTAGGGTCACTTTTAGAAATGTTAAAGAGTCCATTGACGAAATTTTAAAAGCCGCTATTAACTTATATCAAAATGGCAATACAGAGCCTTTAACAACAATGTATATTGATTTGCCTAAGAAATATGGGAAAAAAGACGAGAACGGAAATGATATAAGCAACTTTTGGGCTGTGGATGAAGATGGACAAACCTATGCAAATGTTGATTATGGCAATATCAAGGACTTTATTAAAATAGCCATGGAAACAGAAAAACAATATATGAAAATTATGCCTACAAGCGAAGCATATTTAAAAGCTATAAATACTCTAGTAAAATTTAACCAATATGCTGACATAAATCTTATTACTATGTCTGCTAGACTAATTCAATACAATGATCCAGATGTAGAAAAGGTTGGATTAAAAATAAACTCTACTAAGATTGAAGAGGCTGAATTTATTATGGCTGATGAAAACAACTCTTTAACAATTACGACATCAGCTTTTGCAAAAAGCATCAATGAAACCGATATAGAGAAATTTAAATCAACCTATGTCAGCAATGAAACAAGAGCCAACATTGAAACTTTCGTCAATGAGGCAGCAAAAGATCCATACGTTGCTTATCATCTACTAATAGCCATTGAAAGCAGCCTTAGACCACATATTCAAGAGGTTGGGCAGCTTATTAAAGAGCCAAACCCAACAAAGCTTGCTACTGAAAATAAAGCAATAAATGCAATTCTTGAACCAATAAAACAATCATTCCCGTCAATAGGCTTTTCGGGTAAGTATTTTGCTGATAAATTTGGCAAGGGTGAAGATGCTAAAGATATTTTTCAGTTTGCTAATAATTTAGTAAAAACGTTTAAAAATAAGGTAGTCGCGTCTATTAACTACATAAATGATTTTAATAAAATTACTCTAACAAAAGATGGTTCTCACGTAAAGGGTAGTGCAAATGGTGTTAGTATGTTTTATAACGGTGCATTGCCTCTTGGTTTAGGTATTGCAAAGATAAATAAATCACAAGACCTTAAGGGATCTATGAGTAAAGAAAATATACTTACTCAAAAACTTGAGATAGCAAACTTTTTTATCCCAAGTAGGTTTTTTATAAATAAACAAACTGGCGAAGAGATAAATGTTCCGCCAAGAGTATTGTTCCCAAGCAATAATAGAACACTATCAAAAGAGCTAATCGACGTCTTAAGAACTATTGCAACAATGAACAACAATGGCGAATTAACTGGAATAAATGGCTCAACTTATTCAGCAAAAATAGAAGAAAAGATAGACAAATTACTAACAAGAGCAAATGGAGATGGAGATAAAAAAGATCCAGAGCTTGAAAACAAGATATATATCAAAACAAAAGGGGCAATATCTGATGCTCTATCACTTCTTGCAAGTGCAAAAAAATCACCAGAGGACTTAAAAAAGGTTCTTACATCACCGAAACTCGATGATGCACTAAAGCTTGCTGCGCAAAGTAAATTGCACCCAAATTATGCTCTTAATAGCTATCTTGACTCGGTGGCTAAAAATAACCAGTTTGTGATCAATAATGCACTAAGAGCAAAGAGCAATAATGGTGATGACGTATATGTTACTCACAATGAGATTTCAAATGGTGATATAAGAAAAAGCGTTAATAAAGTTCTTGGAGAATTTTATGACAAAGATCAAGCGTTTTCATATACTCTATTTGAGTTTAAAGAGAGAGAAGACAATCCTCTTTATAATGCCATAAAATATGGTCCAATTAACCCAGCTATTAAGAAATTAGTCGGCAAGACAAAAGAGGATAAAGAATTTATGTCACCTGATAATTTCTTGGCCAACTATAAAATAGGTGAGGATTTAGGCGAACCAGTAAAAAAAGAAACACAAAACGGCGAGGTTCATAATATGAATGTTCCTTTACCAACAAAAATGGCTGTTGTCTTAAATCAAATATTACAAAATAATATGCCTGAAAAATCTCCAATGAGAGATCTAAAAAATTACTTTAACCAAGAATACAAAGATATTTCAAGCGATAGGAAAGAAGAATTTGTAAGTAAGCTTGGTAAAAATAGCTATGTTCAACCAAGCTTTAATCCAGAAGAGCTATTAAAAATGGCACAAAATAAAGACCAAAGCCAATTATCAAAGGTTGTGACAAGCAATATCGAAGAAACTCCTGCGGAAGAGCCACAACTAAAGAAAAGAGGCAGACCTTCCAAGAGAGTAATTGAAGTTATTTCTGGAGAAAACGAGGAGATCGTTGCTATTGAGAACGACAACAATATTGCCGTTGAAGCACAAATTGAAGACCTTGATCTTGGCGAAATAGCAGGCAATCCATACGATACCTACGTTCCAAATATGGACGATAATGATATGAATTTTGGCGATGACATGGGATACTCATTAAGCGAAGAAATCCAAGACTTCGACGAAAACATTAACAACAAATTCAAACTTTAAAATAAGACTTCCCCGCCAGGCATAAGGTTTGGCGGGTCTTTTTAAAATACAAACGAGAAAACAAAAATGGCAACAGTAAATGAATATCTTAGAAAACTACAACTAAACCAAAAAGAAAACCAAAAACAAATTGATGAGTATATAAAAGAGCTTAAAAAAAACGAAGGTAATGGTAAATTTAAAATACCAGTAGGCAAAATTGACTGCTTTTATGAAAATATTCTCGACAAAATCAAAAATGGCAAAGGCGTTTTAATATATTCAGACTATGACGTAGATGGCATTTTCTCTTGCGTGATGATGATCGAAACATTACAGCAAATAGCAAAGCAAGAGCTAGATAAAGACCCTAATAATACTAAAATCAAAGACTTTTTTGAGAAGCTTAGATTTAAAATACCAACAAGAACAGAGGGCTACGGAATAAGTGCTGACTATATCAAAGCAGCCTTGAAATCAAATATTATTGACTATATTATTACTTGTGATAACGGCACTCAAAAAAGCGTTGTTCCGATCGTGACCGATGAAAACTACAAAAATAAGGTATTTGTATTTGATCACCATGCAAATGGGGATTTTGGTAATTATGACAATATACTAAATCCAAATACAGACGGCAAAGTCGAAATTTCAACTGGTATTTTGCTATACCGATTTTTTGAAAAGCTATCTAGTAGAAAAAAAATAGAGTTACCAAATTTAGCCGATCTTGCAGCCTTTACGGCAGTAGCAGACGTTGCTTCTCTTGATAGTAATAGGGATATAATAGAGCAGGGTTTAAATATCATCAACAACGCTGGCATAAGCTACACCAACGCCAGCAAAGAGATAGACAAGTTAGGAGAGAAAGTTGTAAGCCAAATAAGGCAAAATGATACAGAAAAGGCCTACAAAAATATTGCTAAAATTGAAAAGTTAAATGAAAAGCAAGGTCAAATTTTAGAGCTTGCCAATCTTACAAGACCATTTTATAAAAAGCTTTTTCAAAATAGAGAAAATATAACCACAAAGGATCTATCATTTTCTGCTATCCCTTTAATAAATGCCTTGAATAGACTAGAAGCAAATAGCAACTTTTTAGTAAAGATGCTTCAAATTAAGCAAGAAAACGAAGCAAATAATAATATGCTTAATAGTGGTATATATATTTTAAATGGACTTAACAATAAAAGAAAAGAGCTTGCTTTTGAGGCTACAAAAAATGCTCTTCAGGCTGTAAAAGAAAAAGGGCTTGAAAAAGATCCGCTAATTTTTGTATATGTTGAAAATACAAAAATAGGACTTTGTGGATTGATTGCACAAAGGATTTTTGACAATACTGGTGCAGATGTTATAGTAGGCACAGACGTCAATGGTAAGATAATCTTTAGCGGACGTGGCAACAATGTATTTGATAATCTAACCAGGCTAATGAATTTTAAACTAGAGGCTAAAGATATTTTCTCTTTTGGCGGACACTTAAAGGCGCTTGGTGGCTCTATAAAAGATCATACAAGATTTAATGAGCTTTTAAAAGAAGCCCTTGCTAGCAATATATTTATATCTAATAAAAATACAACTGAGCTTGATTTAGCAAAAGATAGTTTCAATATTCTTGAAAAGCCAGTATCTTTGTTTGAATACAATGAACTTTCTAAACATCTAACAAAAATTACTGGAGCTATCCCTTATAGCAAGAATTTTCTGGCACCAGTGATTATTACTTCAGACATGATCTTAAATAAAGATGCAATTATGGGCAAGGCAAAGCAGAAAGACTTTGTGCTTTTAAAGCTGGCAGTGACTGACCCAATTAATGACAAAACAGAGAGTATAGATTTTATATGCCCTGGTAAAAATGCGCTTGACTTAATAGAAAATAGCGAAAATGTTTCTAAAAACAATAAATTGCCTATTTTTTTAATGGAGCTGTCAAACAATAATTTTGATTTTAGCAAGGATACTTTCTCTGGTAAGATCGTATTTAAAGAGCAGCTAATCCCTGAAAATTTCTTAGAAAAGATTAAAAAAAACAACGTTCAAGAGCAAAAAGTAGCAACGAGCATTAAAATATGAAAATTGAGCTAAATGATAAGTTTCCGCCACGGCCATATCAGCAAGAGTGTGTCAATGCTACAAAAAATAACAATATAGGGTTAATTCACGCTCCAACTGGCTCTGGCAAAACTAATATTATGGCGTATATTATAAACGAGCTTCAGCTGCGAACGCTGATCATAGTCCCAGCTGTCGATCTAGTAGAGCAGACAAAAAATAGGTTTGTAGTAATGTTTGGTAGCGATGCCCAAATAGGTGCTATTGATGGTGAAACAAGAAATAAAAAAGCTCAAACACAAAAAGACATCTTGATATCTACCTGGCAATCACTTAAACGTAAAGATCTACTGGATAACGTAAAAGGTAAGTATGATATGCTGATAATTGATGAATGCCACCACTCTTCAGCAAGCGTATTGTCTAATATAATCTCAAATTTAAAGCCATACTGCAAAAATCTATATGGAGTAAGTGCCACACCATATAGGAGCCAAGAGAGCGATAATGCAAAAATGCTTAGTCTTTTTGGTGGAAAAATTCTGCATCAAGTAAGCGTAGAGGAACTATACGAACAAAATTTTTTAGTTAGACCTCATATTAATATTATAAAAACCTTCAATTATGGACTAAACCAGCTAGCAACTGAAAATTTTATGAAAAATAGTTTGTTAAAAAAAATAAAAGAGAGCAGTAGCTACAACGATTTTGTTATAAAGCTAACAGCCCCTATGTATTTTACTATCGATAAATTATTAAGCCAGTCCAAGTATGCTTCTTATCAAATTTTTAAAGATACTCCCAATGGAGCTATTAAGCCAATAACTAGCTATGATGTAACAACTATTAGAAATACTTTCGCGAATGCACTCAAAGAGATAGAGGACGAAAATAGCAGAAAAATGGAGCTGGCCAAACAAATTATGTTGGATTTTAAATTTGGCTCATTGTTTCCATCTTACTTTTCGTCAAAGTCAGAGCGAGATATGTTAAATTATGCAAGAAGGCTATGTGAGCTTTATGCCAATGACTTTTTGGGTAAAAATCCTGCTTCTTTACCATCTAATTGGGAAAATATAGGCATGAAGGTAGGTTTTTTAAAAAAATTTATTGACAATGACTACTCTAGGCAAGTAAGTGTTTTAAATACTACAATGACCGATTTATCAAAAAAGAGCAACGTCAAGGCTTTAGTGCTTACCAACACAATAGAGTTTGCAAAAAAAGCATATAAGATACTCAATAAGAACTTCAAAATGCCTATTTTGTATCTTGATGGTAGCTCTATTGATAAGCAAGATACATTTGAGGCAATCAGAAAAGCAAGTAATGACAAAAATTTTATTCTGGTATCTACGACAAGCCTAATTAAAGAGGGTATAGATTTGCCTAGCATAAATTTAGTCTATTCTCTGTCCCCAGTCTTTAATCCAATAAATTCCATCTACTCTTTAGAGCAATTAATCGGACGTGCAATTAGACCAAGTAACAACAAAGAGAAGAGCGAAATCATAATTTTTGATGCCTTTACGAGGGACTTTAGTAATAGGCGAGATGAAATTTTAAGTATCATCAGTAACAACTTGCACCCAATATGTATCAATACTTATGAGAACGGCAAAGACTATTTAGCAAATTTAAATAATAGAAATTTCATTCAAAATGAAGCAGATCTATTTAATAGCAGGACGATTAAAAATCACTAAAAAGGACATAAAATGTCAGAAAATTTAAAAGAAATTCTTTCTAAAGAAAAAAATCAAGTGATAGGTGAAAAATTTGTAGGCATTAAGATCGTTGAGCAGAGCATAGAAGACTCCGAAACAATTTATTCATATAATGGCAATAAGGTTGAAAATACTGTGCAAGACCTGGAAGACGTTGCAGACTTATTAGTAAATGCTGATGGTGTAGAAAATATGAATGGCAAAAAAATTTATTATGAAGTCGCCGATACACCAGAAGAAACAATTAAAGATGTTAGAAACAAATTTAAAAGCAAGACCAGCAACAGCGAAACATATATAAACAGCATTAAAAGCATCATTAACAATGAAGAGCAAAACGATTTTATAAACAAAATTATGTTGCCTAAAATAACAAAGGCTATTGCGGACACCAATACCACAAAGGCTGAGCTAATTCTTAAAAGCCCATTAATGATAGAGGCTCTTAGTCAAGCTGGATACGCTGGTATTGAAATGGGAACTTTTGGTGATCAAGAACCATACGCCGTTTTAAAAAAAGAGGATGAAGGCAAAATAACCAATGGTGGAACTATTAAAAATTTTGATGAAATTTACTCTATGCTACGCCAAGATTGGTTTAATAATAAGAAAATAGCTGGAGATGCGCTTGGATTTGATAAATTAACAGAGCAAATTTCGCAGGATTTAAATAATATCCTGAAAAGCGACTTTATCTACAATAACGTTTCAACGCTATCTAAAAACCCTTTTGAAAGCCAAGAGAGAAAAGACAATATCTTAGGGCATTTGGCAGCACTTAGCTTACTAGATACCACAGAGCAGGATAAACAAAGACTGATTGAGGAGTATCTATCTGATTTACTAGATAGCATAGAAGATCATCAACAAACATTGGATAGAGATTACCAACGAAATTTATATGCAAACATTGCCGAGATCGCAAATAAGACAAAAAATACTTTTACTATTGCTAATATTGCTAATAAATTTAAAAAGCACGCCAAGCTTTTTAGCAAAAGTGATCCATATAGCGTTGATATTGCAAATAAACTCAACTACATTGCAGATGAAATTGTTAAAAATAGAAGCATCAAAGAAGACGTTTTTGTTGAAATGGATGTAGCACCACTGGTTACGCCAGTTGTTTTTGAGGGGACCAAGATCAAGATAAATGGCAAAATGGTTGATCTAAAAGATAACGAAAAATTTGTAAATATGTATCAAAGGCACAACAGCAATGGCACTGTTAAATTTTATGTTTCTACCACAACAGCAGGTTTTTTAAACAATACGCTTGTTATTGACTATGACCCAGAAAAGCAACAGATCACAAAGGCAAGTAGATATGGCACAGATTTAAAGACCACTATTGCAATGGATAATTACGCCTACAATAGAGAGAGTAGTTTTGCTATGTTTGGCAAAAAAAGAATAAGAAAGGACTTTTTGGCTGATATGAAAAACAAAACCGCTGCGCTACTTGATAGACACATCCCGAGAGATTTAGAGCCACTCAAACAAGGGCTAAAGGTTTTTGGGAATTTTACAAAAACATTTGCCACTAGAGTAGCTAATTTAATGATCAACACGACCGTAGCTGGGGCTAAATTTGCTTATGATGCCTCACAAAAGGCACTAATAGCAATAAACGAAAAACAGCCACAGCTGCAAAATAATATTAATGCTATTGGCGTAAAAATTAAAGATAGCGCGGAAAGTATGTTTAGTATTTTTAAAGAGAGGGTTTTTAAAGCCTTTATAAAAGAACCAAAAGACGTTACCTCTCTAACGCTAGGAAAACTCGTTAAAGACTTTGACACTAGCCATTTGTCAAAAGAGGATTTTATCACTAAAGTGTGCGCAAATTTACTAAATTCTAGGGGTTTTCTTGGCAGCGTTGAGTATTCCACATTACAGCATAGCCTCAACGTAGCAAAAATCACAAATTATTACCTTAAAGACATTAGCATAACAAATGAGCAAAAAAATGAGATTGTTTTAAAGGCTCTTATGCACGATATGGTTGAGGCGATAGCAGTAGGTGATTTGCCAACCCCACTTAAAGATCAAATGCCAAAAATTAGAGAATTTGAGGATAAGATGCTAAAAGGGCTATATGAAAGACTGGGCCTTAAAGAAACCAAATATGACAATATCGTAAAACTAGCAGACAAACAAGAGCGTGCTACTTTTATACAGCTTCATTTTACCGAGCAAAATCAAAAAAATCTTGGCAATATGATAGGCGACTATATAACAAAAGTGGCCAGTAAAAATATGAAACTAAACTCAGAGGAAGCCAAAGCGGGCATGGGTATAATTATTCTTAATGGCTATAAAGAGTTTCTTGATGGAAAAGATATCAAAGAGATCAACCCTGAAACAAGAGAGTTTATCAAATTTAATAAGCTAGACAAAAAAGAGGACTACATTTTAAGTTCAAAAGCATATCTTGAAGCAAAGCTAGATATGAACCTTAGCAAAAACCCTTATGAAATTTTAGAAGAAGTGAGCAGTGTGGTTAATGAGCTTGGAATTTCCATACCAACAGAGAAATTTATAAAAGCCTTTGATGAAACAAGATTTGCTGAAGTAAATTTAGCATTTTTAGACAAAGAGGATAGAAATAACTCCATAATAGCGCAAGCAGAACACCTATTCAAGGATAAGATTGTTGAAAACGATTATGGTGATGATCAAGAGATCGAGCAAGGACAATCAAGCAAGATAAAATTCTGATGGAGGCAAGATATGCGATTTAATGCACCAACAAGCAAGCAGATAGAGTATGCAAAGCAGATAGCAAAAACACTAGATATATCTTTGCCTGATGACGTATATAGATATTATAGTGCAATGAAAAGTTTTTTGGATAAAGCGAATTCAGATGAATATAAAAAAGCTTTTTTTGAAAAGAAAAAAGACGAGATAAGAAAAAATTTATCCCTTATAGAGTTATTAGAGCTATTGGGCTATGAAGAGGTAAAGGGCAAATCCTGCAAGACATATCCTCAATATAAGGGTAGCAATGACGAGGTAGTGACATGCTCAATTAAACGAACAGATTACCCTAAAAAGAGCGATAATTACGAATTTTATACATACTTTATGGTTAAGGATACAAGTGAGCCACCACAGCTTGAAATAAGAGGCCTAGAAAAAGAGGCAAAGCGTAGAGAATTTAAGGACGGACACAAGGGCGGTGATATTATCTCTTTTATGTCTGATAGGCTTTTGGACTACTCTTACGGATCTATTATTAAAATGCTTGAAGCAATAGCGACCGATAGAAAAAATGCGGAAAAATATGGGCTTAGCATTGGCTCAACAGCTGGTAAAGACTATTCGTTGCCAAGCGCAAGCGTAAGAAGGGACGAAAACTATCAAATTTGGAAAAGAGGATACGAGGGAGAGAGTAACTTTTTTGCCAAGGCCAATGTGTTTTCTAGGGGGCTTGAAATACGAAGTGATATACAAGACTTATTGGACGGCTTTAATAATATTAATACTCCCCAAAACAATCGTATAAGTCGCATAAAACTCGTAAGGCCAGAGAGCGATCACTATGAAAATATAGGGGCTTACTCTATTTCTTGCCCAACATATACGATAGAGGGAGGCAAACTAAAGATGATCGGTGATCAAAAGATGAATTTGCTAACACAAGACTTTTTTGACATTACAAGAGAGAATATCAAAAAAGGAAGCTATAAGACCCAATCAACGTATAGAGTAGATGATGCAAGACTTGAAGCAACGATTAAAAAGCTATCAAAAATGGAAATCCCAAGCGATTTAAAGAACGATGAAGCCTATGGCGTTATGTCAAGAATGTTGCTCATTAAATACAAAGATGATGACGGACAAATTAAGCGAGGCTTTATTGACATGGAAAAAAGAATGAGAAGAGGCTCGCAAAGAGGAATTAGCCTAGTCGGTAGTTTTCCAAAGTTAGAAACTACAGATCAAACCCTTCTAATTGTTGAAAATCCAGTTTTAGACGGCGCAAGCGCAATTAAGCTTGGATATTATGATAGAGAGAAAACAACAATAGCAGGAACTCTTGGACATCCATCTGAGTTGTTTTATGACACGCTGAAGAACTATATGAAAAGAGCTTTGCAGTGTTACAATAGAATTGTAATTGGATTTGACAACGATGAAGCTGGAGATAAATTTAGCAAGGATATGGAGGTTAAAATTTCAAATATTTTTAAAGATTTATTGCTAGAAAAAATTAATTTATCTCGTCCAGAGCTTATCAAGAGCCTTGATGACATTAAGGTCATATCAAATCAAATTTTAAAGCACCACGCTAGCACACTAGATGAAAATACAACTGGATTACTTAAAAAATTTGCAAGCTTTAATATTGAGCGTGGAGTGCCTAATGATCCTAAATTTAAGGACTTCAACGAAGAGCTTGTAGAAAAAGTAATGGGGTCAGGCTTATTTCGCGAGAGTATCGAAAACACACAGCACTTAAAGCCGTGAGTGAAAATCACTGCGCGGCTTTAAATTTTATTAACAACATCTCAACATTAGTAATTTTAGAGTTTAATATATTTATCTCATAATCCATATTTAAGCATTTATATCTTAGCGTTCTTTCGGCATCATATTGTTGTTTTTGTAGCTCATGCGTCATAAGCTCATACTTGCTTAACATTTGAGCCGTATTGACTATTTTAGTGCCTTGGAGCTGATTTATAGTATCCATCTCTTTAATGGTATCTTCAATCACCTTCTTAATCTCTTGTGTATTTGTGTTAAGCATAGTTTGAAACTGGGAGTAGCCTTGTTGTGACCCCCCGCCGTCCGTATTAACACAAGTAGGACAATAGTATGCAGCCTGGCTACTTGAATAGACAAGAAGCAACAAGGCTATTAATTTATTTTTTACTTGCATTGGTAACACCTAGCTCATAGTATTTAATTCCTAGTGGGTTTATAGGTGAATTATGTGTAAGATCAAAGAACCCTTTTGCTCTGATTTGAATAGTTCCCTCTTTCTTCTCATAGTTGTTTAAAACGGCGTTATAAACAAAGGTATTAACCATTGCATTTACAGTTATTTCAAAGGTTTGCTCTTTGTCGTTCCACTCGTAGTTTATGACTGATGAATTATAAGGCACTATTTGATCTGGCAAGGTATCTTCTTTGATTGCCTGAACCGCACCAGTAAGAAGTGTTTTAAAATACCCAAAAGCATTTGGATATTTATCATTATTTAAAGCCATGAAATTTTTACCAAATTCATTAAATGGAGCATAACTATCAAATAGCTCGTCAGCATTGTTTATTTTGATACGATAGTTATTTGTAAGCTTTTGAGCATCTATGATTAGATAGTTCATAAGGTTATTTTTGATCGCACTTTGGAAGCTAGTGTTTGCTGAAGCGTCAATTCTTGTCTTCTCTCCAAGCATGACTTGACCATTTTGACCTAAAAAGACAACCCCAGATACCTCTTTTTTTAAAAGGTCTTTGATCTCTTCGTTTTGTGCTTCCATCGCAGAAGTTGCCAAAAAAACAAAAACTACTATGGCTATATTAGATAGCCATACCAGCCACCAGTTTAGCATAAAAAAATTCTTTATCTTCTCAACAAGTGAAGTTTTGTTTTTAATCTCCATTTTTTCTCCTTCAGTCCTTATTTTATCTCATATTGCTTTAGTCTATCAAAGGCTATTTTTTGTGTTTTGTTGGCATTTTGGCTAATTAGTAACGCCTGCTGTCTATTTTCTTCGCTCTTTTGCATAAAATGTGCGAAGCATTCTTCCAGGTATTCTCTTCTCTCAAAATTTTCGTTTATTAAATCTTTTGTTCTTTTGTTCTTTTTATATAAATAACTATTAGCTACTTCAACTGGCGTTCTTCTTTTTTTACCATTACCATTGCTTATTGTAGAAAAAAAGAGGGTGTCGATCTTATAAAAACCAATGCTTGATCTTTTAGGCTCATTATATATTGCAGCATACTTATCTTTTAGGGTTTCTTCAATCTCGCTAGGATTTTGTAAATTTAGCCTAGAAGACAAGAACTCTTGCATAAGCCTATAAAGCTGTCTAAATTCTTCTTGCTTTTGATCGCTTATAAATTTTAACTTTTCATCAAAAAATTCATCAATTACTTCGGCATAGCTGATTGCTTGCGATGGATTGATTAGCCTTTTTTGTGATAAAAATAATAAAGACGTCTTTTTGTTAAGAGGCAACTGCTTATTTTTTATAGGACTAAAAACAGCCGTAGTCATTCGCATTGGCAAATGTGGGACTAACTCAAAGACGTTTTGTGGCTTAATATAGCTATTTTCTACCCTAGGGTAATCAATGCTACCGCTCATATACTCTATTTGCAACTTATTCATTGCTTTTTTTACTTCTCGCTTAAAGTTTCCCATCTTCTCTCTCCAAAACATTCTGAGATTAACGTCCCCAACTCTTTTACAAGCGTTTCATAGTTGTTTTTATAATCTCTTGGCTTGTTGGCCGCATTAAAAATATTGACTAGATCGTTTTTATAGCTGCCAGTTTCAAGCAATTCATAATCTATTGGATAAAATCCATTCTCTAGTTCGCTCACCATATTATTTACTATTGCTCTTGTAAATTCCCTGATACCTGGAGCAATATTTTTCTTACGCTGGTTTTCCATCTCATCAAAGGTATCTCTTAGAATATCTCTAAATTTATCTCTCTTTGTGGCAATTAGCTTTAACATGTATTCAGTCATTAAGCTCTCATAGTAATATCTACCATTGCCTATAAGGTTAGTTAAAGCAGTTCCATTTGACATTTCATTATATTGTGCATTGTGGATAATTTTAAATATGTCATCAATCTTTTTTATTAGATCTTCGCTCTTATGTTCTGTATATAGTATTAAAAAATCTATCATTTCATTCATTCTAATTGTTCTAATAAAGTCAGAAGCATGCTTAAAATGTGCCTGCTTAGATAAAGCTTCAAAAATAATTAGATCAAATAAATTTGACATAACGCCAAATACATTTTTGCTATGTTCTGCATCAGAATTACTACCCCAAAAACTTCTTCCGTATTTGAAATAAGCAAAATGTAATTTATCCTTTGCATCTTGGGCTGCTGCAATAGATGTGTAATACCCACTTTCGGTCGTGCTGAAGTATGGTAATATAAAAATTCTTTCGTTGCTTAGATATTTCTCACTGCTAAAGATATTTTTTAGCTTCTCCAAATTGCTCGACGCTCTTACATCACTTGATGTCATTTTTTCAACCAATTTGTCGAATAAATTTGTTGTATCTTCTAAGACATTATTTTTGTCTTTAATGGAGTGTTCTTTGATTTTTCTAAGGGCTTGTATAAGGATACGATCCCACTTAGTTTCTACAAAAGTAGATACAAATTCTTCTAATTTCTGACTTTTGATCTTTATTAGCTCTTTCATAAAGTCTTTTGGGCCAAGCTCTGATTTGTTTTGAAAGAAATCCGCAATGGAGTAGATAATAGTGTAATAATCCTTTCCAAGCTCGTTTATAAAGCCATAATTTTCTTCAAAAAAGGCTTTATAATCAGAATTATCTTGTCCATCTAGCTTTGAATAGATTATATGGAATAAAAAAAATGGTCTAAACATCACAAGGTAGTAATATAAATTTTCTTGATCATTACTATCTTGCACGTCAGCAATTTTTGTGTCTAGTTGATTGTTTTTTATTTTTATTGCCCTAGATAGTGCCATATAGAAGCATAGGAGTAAAATAGGATAAGTATTAGACCTAGTGCCAATACTTTTAAAATACCCTACAATTTGAGCGTCATATTTATTTAAAACATTACCTCGTAGGGTTGCCAAATCTAATCCGTCCTTAACTATTGCTCCAACGTATGATTGCTCGATCAAATAGTCTAAAAAATTACCAGTAGATTTTGGCTTATTGGTGTTTAGCAAAGCAAAACCTTATTCTTGCTTTGAAAGCATTAAATTTAACTCGTTTTCTATGCTTAAAATTTCGCCTTCTAGCTTTTTGCTATCAGATATGATCTTTTCAACAGCAAATTCTTTTTGAGCATAGTCGCTAATAGCCGTTCTTAAAAAGGCTACGTTTTGCCTTAATGCCAAAATAGCATTATTGTAACTATACAAAACTCCAACCAGTTTTGAATATTGTTCCATCTTGGTTGATAGAATTCTAGTTGGAGTTTCTATGTTTGTTTTTCTTGTGGTCTTAAAGTATTGTTCTGTTTGTTTTACTGCCATTTCTAATGCTGTTTGCACCTGGGCGCATGTTGCTGCACTATTATAGTTATTAATAGTGCAAGCACCAAACAATGAATTCGCCAAAAAAATACTTACTAGAACAATCTTTTTCATATTAAATTCCAGGAACTGATACGCCACCTACATCGCCAGTGCCAGTGCCAGTGCTACCACTATTTAAGATTTGATTTACGACGTTACTAGCCTCTTGTCTTGCATCTTTTACTGAATTAGTTATTTCAGCCAAAGCAGCTGTCGCATAAAATGGTGTAGAACACTCTTTTATTTTTGCAAAAGATATTCTTGCTAGCTCTTTTTTAGCTTCAGTGATTTTGGTCATGTAAGACATTACTAGAGAATTTTTCATATCTTGCTTTTGTGCTTCTGCAATAAAATAACCACGCTTTGAAGGCAATAATCTATTGAGCGCGTTTTGTGATGTATCTTTAATCTTGTCTGGATAGATTGTTTCTAGCGCACTTAGCATCATAGCACCCTCTTCCTCAGCTGTTTTAACATAGTTAGCCTCTAAGCTTTGTGCTGTTGTGCTTCCAGTTTTTCCTGATTGACTAGCAAAATATCTTTGCTGACATCTTTTAGCATTTTCAAGTGATGTTTCTTTGTAGCAGTTTGTATTCGCTACTAAATCGCTTGTAATTTCACTTTCTATTGTTGTTGATTTTGCAAAAGATGGCGATGTTGCTTTAGATAATTGCTGTGCAGTTTTAACCCTATTGTCAAAAATTTCTGACTCCGTAGGTCTTGTCTGATTAGCAGGCGAGCATATATCATAATAGTATTGCAACTTGCGCTTTACATTATTATCATCAAGATTTTTTAGCCCAGTTAGCGGAAACTGCTTCATACACTGAGCAATTACATCAGCTGCGGCCGAACTCTCTCCAGTTTTAGCATCGATAAAATTTGAATAGATAAGAGAAAAATTATCCATGCTCTCATTAGTATATTCACCATAAGCATTTTTTTGATTTCTGTTCTTGGTGCCAGAGCCTAAGAAGCATTTGTTGTCAGATTTTGTATTATCGCTACCAGTGTGGATATCTCCGCCAGTAATAGGGAAATACTTGTCTGATCCAGTAAGAATATTATTTAATGGATCTTGAACCCTATTTCTTACCGCATCTTTTACTTTATTCTTGGCTTCATCAGTCATTTTACCAAATTCTTCTTTGCCATCACCTATTACTTCATCAACTTTTTCATCAAACATCTTACAAAATTCGGTTAAGAAGTTATCTTGGCAAACGTTCAAGTCAGCTGACACGGTGCAAACTCCAAGATCAAGGCCGTTATTTAAAATTCCTAAGAGCTTATTTACTCCACTTGTCAAAGCCCCTGCTGCGCTACCGCAAATGCCAGAATTGCCAACATTAAAATCAGGTAAAGAGCAAGTAGCCTTTAGGTGATCAACGCCATATTTCGTGGTTTGGCTTCTTAGACTATTATTGAGTAAATTTGTTATAGTGTTGGTAATACCGCCACTACCTAGGCCACCTAGCCCACCAACGCCATTTAATATATTACCTACCATGTCGCTTGTTGAGCCGCCAATATTGCCTATCTTATCAATAGTGCTACTACCCATATTTGCCCAATCTGACATACTAGCTGATGAAAGGGTTGTGAGTAGTGCAACCGATAAAATTATTTTTGAAGTAGATTTGAACATCTTTCGTCCCCCGAAATGCTTTTACAAAAAGTTTTATAATCTGTTTCGTTCTTAAAATATGTCTTATATCCACTTGGAGTTTCGGCATATTTCATACCTGAAGCGTCAAGCACTCTCTTTATTCTCTCAGTTTTTGGGAAAGTTTGAGAGCTTTCTTTCATAATAGATATAGGGCTTGTAGCTTCTATTGAATTATCAGCCACTGGCAATATTGAATTATATAATGGCTGTTGAGTTTGCGAACCAGCTCCTATCTCGCTTGGGCTATAAGGTGCGACGACACCATTGTTGTTGCCATTTATAGTATTGTAGTTTGTCTGAGATGCTTGTTCGATCTCAGGTAAAATAAATATATCCTCTATTGAAAGTCTTTCTTTTACTTCTGGAGCTTCCATCTGGATAATATATTGTCCCTCGGCATTTCTTGTTCTATATACTCTTGGGAAAGTAATCTTATTGCTTTCCATGTAGTATTTACCAGCCTCATAGCTATCAATTATTGATCTATACTTCTGAGTTTGTCTGATTAGATCAAGCACTGCTTTTTCATAGCCAGCTTTATAAAATTTCTCGCTAGCATCGTTGTAGCCCTTTTGGTAGTAGAAATTTTGTATTTCAGTGATGTCCTTTAAAGCAGGACTTTCAGCAGCATTTAGTATGCTAGCACTGGCGAAGCATACTGAAAATAGCAACATTTTTGTTTTCATTTTTTCGGCCTTATAAAAATTTTCGTTAATTATAACAAAAATTAGATTAAAAAAGATTTTTTATACTTAAAACATACTAATTTTTATTTTTTTGTGTCAAAAAAGTAAAAAAACTATTTTTTTAAAAAAACTTTTAGTGTATAATTGAGGGACATAAAAATTAAGGAGTATTTAAGTGATAGAACAACCAGAACTTACGAGAGAGATGATCACTTCTTTCGTAGTAAGCGTAATTGTTATTATTTTTATAGTAAAGCTTGCTTTTAAGGCAATAAATGCCATGGAGCTTTGGCTTAAAGTCTTAAAAATAAGAAGATTGGCCAAAAAGACGAATTTAGACAACTACACTCTAAAAACCAATGAAAAAGGTATGCCAGTTTTGTTGGTTCATAGAGATAGCCCAGATAAAATATTTATAATCTAAAAACCATAAAGGAGATCCATTAAGATGAAAAAGCAAATTTTAGCTTCAGTCTTAGCCAGCGTGTTGGCCACAAGTAGCGTATATGCTTGGGGCTTTGGAGGAAGCAGTAAAGAAAAGCCAAATTATGATTATAGCGCTGATAAAAAGCTTATAGAAATAAATACTAGACCAATTAGCACTGACAATGCAAAATATTGGTGTTTTGACAAAGGTAATGATTTAGGTTGTCTTTCGCTAGAAAAACTAGAAGCTTTAGAGAGTAAAGACCTTAAAAAGGTTGTAAAATTCTACGAAAAAACTATCCCAGAATACTGCTACGATAAAAAATTTGCTCCAGCTTGCAATATACCAGCCATTGATTTAATTCAACAAAAATTATCATACTATGTTAGAAATGATATTGATAATAAAACTATAAAAACTTTTTATTCTGATTATGCAAAAGCCCTTTCTGAGTCAAAAGCAGATGTAAAAATGCTTGAATATGGCTGCAATGAATTAAAAAGTGCCTATATATGTAGAGATCTGCGCGATATGTATAAATACTTAGGCGACAAAGAAAAAACGAAAGAGTATAACGACAAAATGAAAAATGGCGATGAGAAGTGGAATTCAGTTCTTTATGACTATAAGCACATGCGATATATCCACGGTGGTTATTCAAGCTGGTGGCTTTTAGAAAAAATAAAATAATTAAAAATAGATATTTGAAAACAGAATTAGCATGTAAGAATAAAATTCTTACATGCTATAACTTTTTGCATCTATTTAAAACCATAAGATAAAAGTAAAATAATTCCAACGATAGCCAGACCAATATCTAACCTAGTAATAGGCAAACGATATCGCTCTGCTAATCCTTCCTCTTCTGATAATGCAGAAAAAATAAATGGTATTTCTCTAAATATCCTATAGCTTTTTTGTCTTATAACAAATTGTAATCTTCTGAACATTTTCACACCTTTCCGCTTTTTAGCAAAACTTATTGTATCAAAAAGAGATATTTTTTATAATACTTTTTATATTTTTCTTATATCCATATATTAAAACTCTAGTATTATATGTAATTTTATATAATACTAGAGCTATGAAATTTATCTAATTGGTGAGTATAATGAGCTTGTCTTGTCTGTAATTGTTTGAGCCATATCTGCCATCGCACCCTCTTTTATACCTATCATTTGATAGAACCAAGAATTGAATTTAATGATACATACAAAGCCCATTATTACATATACTGCTTTCATGATTGCATCGCCCATAGATACAAATGCTAAAACTGTAATCGTTTGCCCAACAGTGGCATCTGGTGTTACAAAAGTTGTTTGAATTATTCCAACTATAAGGGCATATATCATGTTTAAAATTTCTTGACCAAATATATATAGGTAAGTTGATAACACTATTAAAATAGGTGTGATAGACAATACAGCACCTCTTCCAATATAGTGCATTATTGCATCAAACCTTTTAGAAATAACTGCCCAAATAACAACTGCTGGGGATGCGATAAAAAACGTAAGAACTTCAATAAAGTAAAAAGCTATTCTATATATAATCATCAAAGCAATCGCTGAAAAAGTAATGATTTCAAGTAGCCAGTTATATAAAAATACTGAAGTTGTATAAACCAAGAAAGCTTTTCCTATTGATACAGCTACTCCAAGCACTTTTGAAAGAAGAATACCCATCGCTCCAGTTGTCGTAACAAGCAAGGTAGTGCAAATAGTCATTAAGATATCAACAAATCCACCAAAAAACTTATCTATGCCATTATATAGATCAGTAAATTTTGGTAGCATAAAATACAAAGTAGATGGGGTTAATGCTTCTATTAAGTTTTGCTTAGAAAAACCTCTTGTATCATTTTTGGCCTCTTGTGCCTTCACGTCATCACTCGGGCTATTTGTAGTAATGGAGTTGTTATTTACGCTTGCGGCATTTTGATAAGCAACTGCGGCGTCCTTTCTCTCTTCTAATGTTTGTCCCAACAATGACGTTTTATATAGAGTAAAAGATGATGGGACAAGAACAGTGTTGATCCAACCATTTGTCACCTGCATATTTGCCATTCTTTGAGAAACATTGTGCATAGTCTGCGTTGATGTTTTTGCATTTTTTATATCTTTTAAAGAGCTTATCGCTGTCTTTGTAAAATAGTAATCAGCAATGGTATTAGATGAAATTTTACTTATACTTTGCTCTAAAGCTGCACAAGCATCTACTGATATAGTAGTAATATTGTTATTTTTCAATGCTGTTTGTTGTCCATTAGTATAAGATTTCTGGGTTAGGGCCTCTCTCTCTGTTTTTAGAGTTCCAGAAAGAGCCTCTGGCATAATAATACCATCGTAAGCAGTATTTGACTCCGCACCATAAATTGTTTTACAAAAAGCAGAATAAAACTCAACCTCTTTTTGCAAAATCAAAAAATTACGCCTTGTTTCATCAAGCTTTTCCGCATAAGAATCAACTACGTTACCCACCGACATATTATTTACTGATTGTAAATAGATTAGATAAGGGTATAAGGCATAATCGGCAAATTTATTTGCCATCAATGTTCCTTGCTTAACAAAATATTGAATTGCTGTTTGTATTAAAGTCGTTGAATCCAATTTTTCATCTGAATTATTTGCGCCGCCAGTAGTTCGTGAGCCACTATTTAAAACAATGCCTACATCATTATCTGTTCTTGTGTGCAAATAACTACCATTGATAGTTAAATTTGTTGGTATCACTGGAGCAAGAAAAAAGATGGCAGCAGTAGCTGGTGCTATCATCATTTTTTTCCAACCAATATCTTGCCTACTATCATTATCTCCAAAATGATTAAAGCCAAATTGTATAACTTTTGGCGACGCATATATACAAAAACCAATGAAGAATAAAAATAAGACAATCTCCCTTTCAGCTTTTCTAATATTTTCAATAAACGAAATATAAAATCCCCATAGTTTTCCATCCATTATTTTGTCTAATGGAGATACAATTTTTACGTTTTCTTGATCAATAGAAATACCAATCCATTCAGCAACAAAACCAAGGGCTTCTGACATTTTAAATTTTTCTTCTGTGTCTTTTGTAATAATAGCGTTATCTTGAAAATTAGCCTTACCAGATGCTTGATCTATTGCATTAGAAGATTTAAAAACGTCTTCATTAAGTGTCAATGCACCAACAATAAATTCCGAAATAGTGGTGTCATTTCCACTTTTATTGGTCTGAAAGACAATAGGTTTTACTGAATAATCATCTTTTTTAGCTTCAAGGTCTTTTAATATTTTATATAATCCACTATAATCCACTACGAGTTCAGAAATTACACTTGTTTTTGTGTCATAGAAAAAGCCCTTTTGAATTTCAGATAACTTTGTTCTTGAAGAGCCAATATATCTAGCTTCTGCTGAACCATCATTGATGGTTGCAGCTGTAATTGTCGAGATGTTATTTTTTTGCTCATTAATAAATTTTAGATCATCATTTACACACTCAGCAAAACTATATGGAATTCTAAAACCACTTTGTTGCATAACAACGTTTGAAACAGTTACTCCTAAATTTTTTGCATCTGATTGTATCTCTTCTTGTGATTTGCCCTCTTTTAAATTATATTGGCAAACGTATGTTCCTGATTTAAAATCAATATTATCTAAAACAACATCATATTTATCGGCAACTCTTGGGGATAATTGAGGGCAGTTGATTGCATTAAATGTAGCTTGTTTTTGTTTGCTTGAATTTTCATTATATGAATACTCAAAATTAAAAGGCGCGCCAACTCCACGACCCGACCCACATGTAGCTTGTTTGGCGTTAGCTACACATATACATGAAGCCGTGAGCGCAAAGAATAGAAATACTCTTTTTACCAACATCATCTATTTGATCCTTGATTGATATATAAAGGCTGTTGTTGCCCATTGTAATAATAATATTGTTGCGGACCATATTGCGGTGTTGCTGGATATGGTGGCATATTATATTGCTGTTGTGGTGGTATTGGTGGATAATAGCCTTGTGGAGCTATATTTATATCTTGTTGTGTCTGGATACCGCCATCGTAAGGATTTAAAGGCACTTGTTTAGCTACACTTCTACTTGTTCCATTTGAATAAGCAGATGTATTTCCAGTGAAACGTGGTTCATCAGTTTGGATTAAATTATTAGGAGCATAATTAACACCACGCATACCCCTGGAGTTGAAATCAACCTGCATATCGGCAAACATCAAGGTATCTTTGTTGATCTTAAAGCTATAACTTACCCTATCTAAATAGGCATTTCCGATCACGCTCGCTAGTGAGCTAACAAGTTCAACTACTGCACCTGCTATATAGTCACCAGTCTTTGGTTTTTCTGTTTTCGTATCTTGTGTTACAACAATACCACCACCACTTGATTGAACATTTGAGCTTTGACTTGTTCTACTACTTTTAAGTGCGTCTAGGTAATCTTGTGCATATTTTGTTGCAACAGTCGCCGAAGAGATAGCTCCAGCGGCCATAATTTTTTGTATCATGTAGTCATTAACGCTAGTTGCTATGTTGATAGATGTTCTTAATCCGTTCAAGACAACACCTTGCTGAACTTGCATCTTCTTACCATTTATCTCTACATATAGCGGTGTTGCTATAAGAGCTTGTGAAAAAAAGTCAGGTGTAAGCGTGACTGATAGCAGACCTTGTCCATAATCCATAAAATCACAACTTAAGGTAGCATAGCCTGCAATTCTTGCTATTTCAACTTCGTTTCTTAAAGAACAATAGCCTTGCACAAATTTAATATCAGGCTTTATGCTCTGTTCTTTTTCGTTTTGTATAGCAGCTGCCCTTTGAGATGCTCGTTCTGTTTGAGCGGCCATTTCTTGACCATAGAAATCATACCCAGCAGCAATAGGTGCGGCTTGCTGATTGTTTATAGCATTGTTTCTTGGCATTTTTTGATAGGCTTTAAAATGCTCATATACTACTTCAGGGTAGTTAAATTGCCCTTCGTCTTTTTTTTGGTTATTGAGGTCAATTAGAGAGCTTTGCTCGTATGATCGGCTTTCATTTAAACCTTGGCCAGTATTTTTATAGCTTTCATATTCTAGCCCCTGATTAACAGATGATCCAGTTTCATCCGCAATTAAAACTTGTGCTGTTACTATGCTAGTAGCAATAAGTGTGTATATAAATTTACTTTGCATATTTAAAATCCCTTGCTATATCACCAAATACGTTATTTTTAAGTCCTTGCTTAGCAGGCAACTCTTGCTCCTCTAAAGCACCGCCTTTTGCTTGAAAATTCTTTTTGGCTGTTAAAATTTCAGCGATTTTATTCTCGCCATATCTAAGTTTTTGACTAAAGAAATCCGCATTGCCTCTTTCGATCTTATGGATTAGCTCTCTATCTCTATCTATGTTGTCAAACATATAGCCGCTATTAATACCCTTGCCATAAACCATATTTTGCTCATAGGTCTTTGGAGAACAACCAGTGAGAAGTAGTATTGCGCCAGCTATAAGAAATATTCTTTTTTTCATTTTTAGTCCTTTTTACTTTCTAAATTCAGTGCTTGGATAAAAGCCATTAAGGGAATTTACCTTCTGATTTTTTAAACTTCTATCGCCATAGCTATAACTTTGAGAAACATTAAACCTTACATCTTTGTAGTCTATTTGTCCAAAGGCCGCATCTCTTGTTATATAAAAAGTAGTGCCGTTGAGTAAGATTACATCATAATCTCCATCTTTTTTAAAGGCAGATACAATTTTATCACCATTAAGCTGGAAGTATTTTTTAATGACATCCAATGGGTTATATTTGATGTTCCATACATATCGGTAGTTTAGTGACAAATAGTTGTCGTCGATCACATATTTATTGAAAGATCCGTCTTTATAGACTTGCTGAGTATATTTTTGAATAATAATATTAGTGTAAAAGGTATTTTTATTGTTTCTAAATGTGATTAGCATATTACCATTAACAAAATCCTTGCTTGGTTGCAAGAAAAGCAAGTTGTTAGAGAAATTGAAAGTATCCATATCAGAAGACGACTTCACATATACTATTTCTGTTCCTTCTGGAAGAGTTATGGTGGTTATGAAGTGTGGGTGAATATAGATCACGTCCGTATTTTTAAGTTGCTTAACGCTTGCATCGATTAATAAATTTAGATCAAGCGTTTCAGTTAAAATTTTAGAATATCTATCTTTTTTATCGACAACACCTTTGGCAAAGTTATCGTTTATATTTAGCTCAAATCTATCTTTTAGTATTTGAGGGTTTGCATAACGAAGGTTGTCCTGAATTGTTTCTACTGGAATTGCAGGATTGATTGCCTGGATCGGATTTCCATTTTGATCATATTGTTGTTGCTGCTGTTGTTGTTGCGTATTGAACATCTTATCGCTATCGACAGCATAAAGTTGTGTAGCAACAGCTATGGCGATTAGTGTTTTAAGGCTTTTCATTTTGCACTCTCTTGTATCTCTTGAATTTTTAATGTATTTATCAAGAAGTTAATTTTATTGCTATCTATGTTTTTTATCTTTTTTGAATTTTCAAGCAAAAGCTCCAAAATTTCATTGTGTGTTTTTTCTGGATCAATCCCAATATTGTTGCCCACCAAAACTATATTTTTACCCCTGATTACGTCATCTGAAGTTACAGTTTGATTATAAACAACGCTTTTAGATCCTTTGTATTTCTTTAGATCTTCAAAATTTTTTACTTTTTTAAACTCGCCTGCTGGGAGGACATACTCAGTAGTGATTTGTTTCTCTGCAATTTGTTCTGCGTGTAAAGCAGAGGTTGCCAAGATCATCAGTGTTAGAATTTTATTCATCGTCTTCATCATATTGCCTTTTGCCCTTTTTGTTTTGTTTGCCTTTAGTATTTTCTCCAAAGCCACGTTGCTTTCTTAGTTTAAAAGCCTTTTCTTCACTAATCTGATCGCTTTTATAGCAAAACATCATAAGCCCCTGATTGCTATCCAAGCTAAACCACATGATTTGATCTTCTGGATTTTTATAAAGCTCGTATTTCTCTATTAATTTTGGGACTACGATCGCTAAAACCACCCATAGAGCGCAGTAAAAAGCGAATGTGGTAAAAACACCATCAATGCCATAGGTTTTAAAAACTAAAAATACAGTTACCAGTAAATTTAAAAACATCCCAATAAAAAATAAGCCCTTATTCAAACCTAGCTTATAGGTCGCAATATAAAGTATTGCTGTTACAGACATAAAAAGCACAAACTGAGATAATATCCCTGCTCCAAAAAACATACCCCATGAGAAGAATAGCGTTAAAGCAATTAGGGCAAAAACATCCCCCGCAAAAAATAAAAATTTATGTATGCCTTTTAGCTTCTCTAGCTTATTAAGAACTATATTGCTGTTTTTTGTTTCTAAAGTCCATATATTGTCTTCGTGCATTAAGGTCATGTTTATAGCATTATTGGTCTTCCAAAGCGGAATATACGCTATGGTATTTGAGTATATATCTCTAAAGTAGTAATTGTTAATCATATTGCCTCAATCACATTATTTATTTTTTCTATTTTTTTCGAGCTTGTAGCATTCTTGCTCAGCGTATTTACTATAAATGTAAATGTGCTATTGCCGTCGTTGTTCTCAACGCTAAAGTCTTCATCTGCGTTTTGTGAAAGCTCTTTTATTGCCAAAATTTTTCTAAAATTCATAAGCGGCAAATTTGCCTCGTTTTTTGTATTGTATCTTTTAACAAAATTTAAAAAATCAGCTTCCAAGCCTTTGTAGTCAATGTATGCTTGGACTGATTTAAAGTCTTGTAAGGCCACATATCCACCATCAGCAAATGGCATTCTAAAAATCATTTTTTCATCGATGCCAGCCTCTAAAAGCTCGTCTTTAAAGACGTTCGCCATATACTCACCTTGGATGTCTGCATCAAAGCCAATTATAAAATAGACTTTAACTCCATTAGAGTTATTCTCTTTATAGCAATTCATCACATCAATAAAAACATCATTGTCTTTAAGTGAAGTGTTGTTTATATAGCTATCTTTTTGATCACTGCTTTGCTTTACATTTATTGGGATATTAATACAAAAGCTTTGCACACACTCTTTAAGGTTGTGGTTACTGTGTGTGCCGATAAGTGACTCGCTAATTAGTATATAAAGTGTCTTCATAGCTTACAACTTCTCGCAAAATTCTCTTTTTCAATAATCATTGCTTGTGATTGTGGATTAAAAACTACTATGTATCCATTTTGCTCGTAGTAATCAACTGGCAATACTTTGCCTTTATAAAAATTATATATTGGTTCTGTCTTATATGATCCATCAGCTTTTTTGATGAGCTGCGTTCTAATGCCAGATAATGGTCTAAAATCACATTTTGCGCTATTAGTATGAGAGTTAGAAGCAGATTGCGCTTGGGTTTGACTAGATTGTTCAGTTGGAGCTGATGGCTGACTTTGCTCTACAACTACTTTAATAGGTGTAGTTTCTTGACCATTGTCATTAGAGGCTTTAGGAGTAGCTTTTATAATGGTCTTACCCTCTTCCGCCTTTGCTGGGTCAAAGAACAATTTGTCTTGTGTTAAAAAATTGCCACCTTGTGGAAATGCTATTTTAGCATTTAAAGCCTCGTTGCTGACATCTGCAAATTTAATAAAGAAGTTAAGATCCTCTCTCCACACCTCTTTGATTTTAAATTGACATCCACCATGAACAAAGGTATCTCCAACACCATAAATTTTATTTTTATGTTTAAATTGCAATGTTTCTAAATTAAATAACGCTTTTTGCTTGATTGTCTTGACAACACTACCAAGGCATCTTCTATCAAGTTCCTCTTGGGTAGGTTTTGGTTTTTGAGCAACTGCTTTTGGCATTTGTGCCGCTCTAGTGCTAGCTGGGGCAACCCTGGCTGGATGTTTAGCTTTTGGCCTTGGTGCTACTGCTGGTTTTATTTCTTCTACTTTATAGTTAAGAGTATCAGTTTTACCGCTATTAACAATAGGAGTTTCACATTGATTTATATATCTTATCTTCTCTATTGTTACAACTCTAACTGGATTTGACATAAACTGATCATCTTGTGGATTGATTTTTTCTTGCAGGTAGTTATAAAAACCAAATCTATTCTCTTTATTGTGAAGTATGGTGCTTCCGACATTAAAATTATTTAATTTTTCATTTAACTCATGCGCTGGCTGTTCTTGGCTAAAAAATGAAAAAAGAACATATACCTTGCCAGTATCCATATTCTTTAAGACCACTGGTTGAATATTACTCATTTTTTTCCCAATCGATTTGAAGAATACAACCTGCTCTATTGTAGTGCCAGGAGTAACCTCTTTTACTACCAAAATTTTATTGTTTAACTCAGATGAAACATAGTTAGACTTTGCACTATCATTGATCTCTTTCTTTAGCTGAGATACAACATCACTCACGCCCTCTTTGTAGTAGCTATAAGCATTAACTGGCTCAACCATTCTTGGCTGCTCCGCTATTCCAAAGCGGTCATCGTTAAAGTATGCCTGCGATTGTGAAAATGTGGCAAATAATATTGCAATAGATGCCATCATACTAAGCTTAGTTTTCATTTCTTTTCCTGCTGTTTTGTATTATTAGTATCAAGTAAAAAAATAGGATTAACCCTTTCGTCTTTTATGAAATAAATAGGTTCAATTCCGTTTTTTTCATCACCATTTAAAGTTTTTGTGTTATCTAAAAGTTTTTTTGTATCTTGTAGGATTTGGATTTTTTCAGGACTTAATTTATCCAAACTGCTAGAAGAAATTATCTCTTTTATCTCTTTTGCACTTAGCTTGCTTCTTAGTAACTGTGCTGTTCTTAGCGATAAGCTATCATCTGCATTTACAAAGATTAGAGAAATTTTATATTTCTTTATTAGATCCTTGTAGCCATCTTGAATAAATAAAAAGTTGAATTCTTTGCTGTTAGGGCTTAGGACTATAAACAAATTCTCTTTTTGCTCATTTGCTCCGTCTGTCAGTGCAATAGCAAATTTTGAAAGCTCTTTTAGCACCTCTGATGAAATGATATTTAATTTTCTTTTAAGCAATATACTTTCATCAAAAGTATCGTTTTTAATACCATTTTGTAGTAGATCACCGCCAATTATTATGGCATCATCGCTAATGGCATATACGATAGAGAGATCATTAGTAGTTGTATTTTTATAAGCAATTTGTAAAATAGTATTGTTTTGGGTTAGAGGTTTGACATCAACAATAGAAATATTTTCTGAAACTATATTGTTCTTAGCAAGAACACCTTCTGCTATATTTATGTAGGTTTGCTTATCTAAATTAGCATAACAAAAAGTAGCTACCAACAAAATACTTGCCGCAATGTTTTTTCTAATCATCTTTTTCTTCTTATTTCTTAAATTAATATTAAAAGAGAGAATACGAAATTCTCTCTTTTTTGAACGGATTATTGGAAAATAAGTTTCCAGAAATCTGTTACAAATATTCTCCAACCAGCTGAGAATTCTGTTTGCCCTGCAAAAACAAGACCAAAAATGCCATACAGAATGAACATAATAATAATTCCAGCAATGAACGCTGCAACTATCTTAGCGTAGCGTGAGGCTTTCGGTTCCGTCTGGCCCCCTGCTTGTTCGTCCTTTTGCTCAAGATAGTCTTTTACCTTGTAAGCAATACCTATGGCAATGGCGAATGGTAGGATACCAAATACCCATTTCCACCCCTTAATTGCGTTCACGAAGGTCGTTCTGCCTTCTTCGCCAGCTGTGTTAAGCTCTTTTAAGCCCTCTCCAGCATCTGCAAGCGCATTTGGTGCAAAAACGCATAGCATTAAAACTGCAAAACCAAACATAAAAAAATTATTATTACGTTTGATAAACGAACTGATTTTTCCCATTTTTCCTCCTAGTTTGAGTTTAAATCGGCGCCATTATAACACAAAATGTTTAAAAGATATAGAAAAAACATTTTTTTAACTTTTATTTTAATTTTTTCGTTTTTTAATTTTAAAAATGCTACAATCGCTCCCAAAGATTAAATTTCAAAACGAGAGTTGGACAATGGCAAAAGGTAATATAGATAAAATTGACTTCAGTGGAATGAGCGAAGGCATAGAGATATCTGCCCCTAAAAAGAAAAAGAAAAAAGGCGGAAAAACACTATGGATAGTGATTATTGCTGTTATTGCATTTGGTATCTTTGCACAAATGAAATTAAATTCAGTGGAAGAAAATCAAGAGCAAGAGCAAAAACCACAACAAGCACAACAAACTCCACAAACCCAAGAAAAAGCTTCTTCTGATGAACTACCAGTTAAAAAAAGTAGCACTGAAGCTAATGAAACTGGGATTTCAAAGAACATACCAGAGGACTATCCTAAAAATGAGATCAACGATAAATCTTCTAGTGATGGGCAAGAAGCTCTTGATAAGCAAAAAGAGCAAATAGTAGCAAATATTCAAAAAGATATGGGTAACAATAGCTCTAGCGCTAGCAGTGAAAAAGATCTTAGTCAAGACGAGCTTAGTTGGAAACGTAGAACCGCATCTTTTTTTAACAATGAACAAGAAATGCAGTTTATCTTGGACGCTGAAGTGCCTTCGGTGATTGCTAATAATTTCAAACAAGAAGCGCAAAACCAATATAGGATAGCTGGCACTGATGCAAAAATTTCTAACATCTCTTTTACTATCCCTAAGAACAAAAGCGACTTCTTGTCTATAAAGTTTATAGTAGAAAGCATAGGCACACCAGTAACATATAGAATAGAGAAATTCTACCCATTTAGTAAATATGCAAAATTAAATTTCTTTGATGACGCAGTGGTAAAAACTGTTAAAGGTGAAGAGATCATTGTTGTAGAAGGCGAAAATTTATACCCATATATTAAGATTAAAAAGATTGGCAAAGATGCACAAGGTGTTTTTGCAATACTAGAAATAAATCAGAGCAAATTTAATGCTGAGAGCTTTACATACGAATATCGTCCAGGAAACTAAAAATGCAATTAGATGTAATAAATACCCCCATAATATTTACAGCTTTAATCGCGGGCTTAATCTCTATGGTTATCTTGCTTTACCCAGTTGTTGCGTATATAAAAGAGTTTGGCAAGATAAACCAAACTGGTAAGAGCTATATAGAGATTTTTTCAAAAGTCTTTGGTATTCAGTTTTCGCTTTTGCTATTTATTACGGCATTTGCTTGGTTGGTAAATGTGTCTGTTGGCACAAAAGCCCCACTAGCCAATTATAGTATTAAATATGGCACCGCCCTATTTTATGGTTACTTTAACCCAGCAAATGGTTCTTTTTCTGAACCAGTTGTTCAAAATGGTAGTGGCTTTTGGACAATATGGGGGAAACTTGGCGATAAGGGTGTCAATACATATAATAATCTTGCAAACAATACAACATCCACTGGACAGACAAAAGTAGTCGCGGCCAGTATTGTGATCATTAATATGATGACTGTTGTTATATGGGTAGCCCTATTTATCTATCCGCCATTTTGTCTTCTCTTGCCAGTATTTATGATGATGCGGCAATCCCAACAGGGTAAGACATGGAATTATGCTGAAAAGGCGTGGTTTTGTATTGTCTTTATAGTGGGCATGGTTCTTTTGGGTTGGCTACATAGCAAAATTGCTTCATTATTCGTTGTTTTACAACTAGAAAATGGCTCATTTGATTTCTGGAAGCAAATGCAGTCTATCTGGTCTGGCATATTCAAAAATTAGGATTTCGCTATGCAAGAAAACAATAAAAATACCAGCGATGTGGTAGAAAATTTTTTATACAATATACAGCTAAATAGAAAGGTTAGCTTTTTTCAGTATATTTTATCCTTTAAGATCATGATCATAATGCTAGTGTCTGCTCTGATAATTTTTATATTTGGCGAACAAGTAGTATTGTATGTCTTGCTTGGAGCTTACGGTCTTATCTACTGGTTATATAGGCAAGATAAACTAAATTTCATATTTAAAATTTCAAAAGAAGCTGATAAAACTATTTTTAGTTTTCTTTCAAAAAATACCAAGCGAGTATATAAAGAACACAAGCATATTTTAATGTTAGATGCTCTTTTCTCAGAGTTATTTTTTGCAGAGAAAGAGCCTAAAAAGAAAAAAGACAAAAGGGTTAAAAAATGAAAAAGGCACTTATTATTTTATGCGGAGCTGCCATTTGTAGCAGTCTATATGCCAAAGATGTTACTGACCCAAAAGGGAGAAGTTACAGAGATCCTAAACTATCGTTATTTGATAACACCATCGTATCTCGTAATATGTTGGGTATTTTAGCCATCACGCAAGGAACTGCAACCAGAACTGAGCCAGATCTACTTTTTAAGCAAAAAGAAGCTGCTTTTTATCAAAAACAAACCAATGATGCGACAAAGACACTAGATTTTCAACTTCTTAATAATAGTTTAAAAATACTCAACGCTGAACAAAAAATATTTGATGTAAAAAAATAAAATTTTGCATAACAAAATGTATTGAAAAATGCTTTTTTAAATGTTAGAATTTTTTTAAAACCACCTAAAAGGACAAGAAAAAAGATGAAAAAAGAGATATTACTAGGCAGTCTGCTTGCATTTGGCACTTGTGCATTTGCAATAGATGAGAACAATATAAGCAAAGAGATAGATGCTTTAAATATTGCCAACAAAACAGAATTTAAAAAGAATTTCACAAAACTCTTAAAGGAGTTTCCAGACAATGTTAATCTTGGAAATTTCACTCAACTAAAAAATGCTGGCACTATATTGCTTACCGTTACAACAGCCGATGGAACAAATATACCAGCATTTGTAGCACAAGATGGCAAGATGATTAATGGTCTTGGTGCATTATTTGTTGCTGATGACGAAACAAGCTTAGAGATCAAAGACTATATCGTAGAAGTAACAAAAAACAACAAAAAGGAAAATCTTGAAGATGAGGCTGCAAATGCCAAGTTAGAAAAGGTAGTCGGTGCTATCCCAGAAGAATATGTGCTTGAATTTAACCACAAAGATAGCAAGCAATATGCCATTGTTTTAACTGATCCAGAATGTCCGTTTTGCAGAAGACATCTAGCTTATGAATTGCCTGAGCTAGTAAAACAGATGAATGTAAAAGTCTATTTTACGCCAGTTCATCCAGACTCGTCATTTGTAAAATCTATGCTGATACTAAGCGAGGGACGTGGAAAAAGTAATGATGAAAAATTAAAAATCATGAATAAATACTATGATGAAAATGCTAAGGTGAGTGCCGAGCAAGAAAAGATTGATATTTCAAAACTAAAAGTTTATAGGGATGTGATCTTGACTGAAAGCGGTATCCGTGGAGTGCCTCACACTTCTGTTTATGATAAAAAATAAGAGTTAAGGAGAATAAGATGAGCGATAATATTTTTGCCAACATGGATTGGGGTGATGGACTTGATAACGACTACGATGAAGTAGAGCATAATTGGGATCTATACAAACAAAAATATGGACTTAAAGGTTATTGCCCCGTCTATTTAGATAACTTAGAATACAACTGGGAGCTTGCTAAGCTCCAGTGGGATAAAAATAAGACCAAGAGCGAGATTGTCACCAGAGAGTATGAAGGTGTCTTTATCGTCTATGATAACCCTGATGGCGATTTTTTAAAGAACATAGATCGAGCAAAAAAAGAATTCCCTACTCGTAAATTTATACTAAAAACTTGGGATGACAAAAAATATTACTTTGTGGATCTTGATGCAGAAGGCGATGAAATTTTACAGACAAACTTTGAAGGATATGGTGAAAAGAATACTCTTATTCAGTTACTGCTGTTTCATAAATACATAGAGAAACTACCTGATTGGGAGAAATATAAACGTGTAAAATATATGCAACAGCTTGAATATTATGCTATGCAGTCACAAAGCGTTCCTTTTGGAGAATACTTGGAGGCTGATGAAGAGCCTGAGCAGGTAGATTAATGCAAGATATTGAGCCATATTCATATATTGAAAGCATAATAAAAAAGATTAATTCGCCCCAGGCAATAGAAGATGCTTACAATAGCACAATCAAAAGCTCTGATAACCCTGATGTAATAGACGGCAATGAGGTAAGAGAAGCTATTGCTATAAAGCGATTTTTACAAAGTCGTCACATAGCAACGCTTATGGCCATTGATGTTTTTATGCGATCAATAGATAATAAAACTGGCCACTCTAAGCCATTGTTTTTGCCAGCTGAGATAGTCAGCGTATTATATTTGCAATATGAATACTCTAAAATAATTTTAGATACCAAACGAACTGAAGAAATTTTTGGAGTTACTGAGGGAGATGATGTTTTTGAAAAGCATTTTAAGGACTTTGTGCTAAAAATACTGCGTGAAATTTCCTATACTACGAAGCCTGAAGATATTCAGTTCTTGATAAATTATCCATACAATATAGATGATGTCTTTGAAGCAATGAATGAGAATGTGGATAGCATCAACTCCATATACATGCTAGATATTGCCTTAGATTTTTTAAAAAATAAATTTCGTGAAGCAAATGATGAGCAAGAGAAGAGAGAGATTGCAGAAAATATCAAAGAATTTGACTACTGCCTAAAGCAGCTCAAAGCCGACACTGCCCAAGTTGGTGATCTATTGAGTAAATTTAAGGCTAAACAATGATCAAGTGGCTATTGGGGCTATTTTTTGTTGCAACTCTCTTGTTTGGCAAAAATCCTGCTTTTGTCCAAGAGGTTTATAATCAAGCGCAATTTTTGGACTCCAAATTTAATATTGATAGAAAGATAATTCTAGCCTATGTCAAAACAGAAAGCGATTTTAACCCCTACCCTATTCTTTTAAAAACAAGAAATACAGCTAGGGCTAAGCTGGCCTTTGATGGATTAAAAATAAAGTGCAAGGCCAATGAGCCATATTTGGCCATATATCCAATTAATGTTGTTGAGGCTGAATTTGCATATGACATAATTCAAAACAACTATGATTTTTTACAAGTGTTAGACTACGATTTTGGCATTATGCAATTAAATACCAGGACAATTAAGGGCTATGGAGCTAATGAAAAAGAGCTTTATTTGGACTACAAAAAGAATATGCTTTTTGGCGCTGATATCATACGTGGCTGCTATACAATGCTAAAAAGCAAAACTCATATCTCAAATATCTTAGAGTGCTACAATAGAGGTGTTAGCATATCTCACTTAAACAGATCTCCTAGAACCTATTTGGCAAGATTTTTAGAAAATTACAAAAGTATAAAGTAGCCTATTTTATTAGCTTTTAAGTGCTTATAAAATACTATTGAAACGTTTCATTCCGATAAGGATGAATATAAGTTTTTTTCACTGTTGTAGGCATAGTGAGATCTTGGTCGGCCTCTCTATGCCTCTTTCAATCAATAACCGCCTGCTACGCAGTTTAAGCTATTTGCCTCTTCATCAAATATATATATTCTTCCATGATCGGAGTATTTGTGAGCATCTTCGATATGGTTATAAAAATACTCAATGGCTTCATTGAAATTTAGACCTGCATAGCCATCACGATGGTCCCCTCTTAGGATAAGAAATTGACCAGTTTCATTAACATATAACGCTGTTGTGTCGCAACCATAATCTGAAACCGAAAATCGTGAATTACTATATGAGATGTAAAATTCCTCTGCTTCATTACTAATAACATTATTATTAATTAGCCCCATTGCTTCTAGCTCATAACGTGGCAATGTTGCCATAACTCTATCTAAATCATTCATTATTTCCCCTTTTTACTTGTCTTTAAGTGTTTATATTGGATAATTCTTGTCCCCACACTGGGGGTGACATATAGAAAAGAGCTGTGGTTGGCTCTTTTCTCTTATTTTTGCTAGTGCAGAAGATCTTTTATTTGTTTAAACAAAAATCCTTTTTTTACATACCATGTGTTGTCTATGAAATAATAGTGATTAATATCAGGATCTCTCCTGCATGTTTCATTAAATTTCTTTGTTTTTTTCACAACAAGATCATCTGAATTATCATCGTAATAGCAAAAACAATCATTTATGTCTTTACCAATTCTTTCAAGTGTTCCAAGCGAGATAAGCTCTCTCGCCTTTCTATACATTTTAAACCCAGAGGTAAGTATTTTACCCATCTTAACTACACCCTGATCTTCTTTGACTTCCACGCCACAAAAAACACCAGTTGGATTTTTTACCCAAATCATACAATTTTGCATCATATCCTCCTATGCTGCCTTTAAACAAACTTCATTGTAGAAGAAATTTACAAATCTATTCATCTTAGGGATGATAAATTTTGCAAAGTCGTTTTGTATATTCATGGCCTTTGCAGGATCACCTATTACATCAAAATATAAATGATCTATAAAATAGACCCTAATTTCATTAGCCAGCTTGGCCGCCTCGTCGCAAAGGGCCTCATCAGTCTTATAATCAGTGATTTTTAGCTGCTCTATATTATCAAGACACTCAGAAAATGCCTCAAAGTATCTTTTATTGATCTTATAAAGTTTTACCCCATCTATCATTAATAAGGTATCCCTGATCTCAGTCAGATCAGAATATGTTTTGCTTTTAGTTCTCATTTTCTTTCCTTTTATAAAACACCAAAAATGTTTAAAAATTTAATAAACGGATTTTTTGGCATCTTTGCTTTTGGCTCTAAATTTTGAGCTATTATTCTTTTTAGTTTTGTTGCCTGAGTAACAACTTTGCCTTTTGACTCCAGTTCGCTTATGCGTTTTTGATATTTTTCTAAGTCAGTCATTTTTTACCCATTTCTTAAACTTTTATTGCGATTGTAATATGTTTAAAATTAATAATAACTTAAATTATCTACTATTTAAGATAAATATATGTTTTTTTGTAAAAAATAGTATAAATATAGGATTTTTTATTTAAATATATATAAATTATATTTGTTTTTATATTAAATAAAATAAAAAAACTATTAATTAAATAATAATAAATATAAAAACAATAACTTTATTTAAAATTATTATAATAATTTATATGTTTTAAACATAATTAAATATATAAAATAAATAATTATATATTTATAAACTTATTAAATATTTTTATAAATTATTAAAAAATAAAATAAAATATAATTACTATAATTAAAATAAGATATATATTAAATTATTTAAAAATATTGTTATAAACATAAATAAACATATAAAATATTAAAAGATGTGGTGGTGTATATTGGCAAGCAAAAAAAAGATTTTTTTCAAATTTTTTTGGAAGGTCAAAACACGTCTGATTTAAAAAGAAAGTTTTTTTTGTGATCAGTAAGAATTAATTGGGATAATTTTATAAATAATATAAATTAAGGATAGACCAATATCTATCCCCTGCACTATTGTTTAAGATGCCGCGCTCACGTCTAAATCATTTTTGTTTTGCTCAATGATCTCAATGCTCTTTGAGCTTCTTGCTTTTTGTATGTTGTCATACTCTTCTTGTTTTTTAAGAACACCCTCTTCGCTCTCGTTGTCTATTAGCTTCTTAAGTTCGCTAAAACTTAATGGCTTATTGTATTCAGCCGTGTTAAATCTAAAATAGAGTTCTGAGAACACATTGTTTTCTTTATCGTTGATAAAGTATGCAAACATTAATAAGAATAAATTTACGTAGTTATCTGACTTAAATAGCTTAGACTGGCCATCATTCTTTTTCTCAACTATCTCTATTGTAGAAAGTTGTTTGTAATATTCTATGATCATTCTAGTGTCATAGTCCTCTATCTTAACAACCATCATACCAGCTGGAACATTCATAAACTGGTTGATGACTATTTTAAATAGTATTAGAGTGAAGTCGGCCATTAACATTTCAATGAGATAGCCAAGCGTCTTTTTATCTTGAAAAATGCTAATCTTTTTATTGTTGTTGCCACGAGTGCGACCACCACTTGACTTAGATGCCGTAGCGTCAAGCGTTTTTAATACCCTCTGTGCTTCTTCTTTATCTAAACTCTTAGTAATCTTTTCTCTAAAATGAACGTCTTTTGCTAGAGCATAAAATCTTTTGGCAAATTCTTTTTTAGGGCTTGATACAGCTGTTCTAAAATCAAAAGCTTCATTCTCTAAGAAATCTCTGAAGCGGCTTTTTTTGTCTTCCATATATATTCTAATAGCATTTAATGAAAGCACTACACTATCTTCTAGCACGCCGTCTTTGTTCTCTCTAAGCATGTAGGTTTGAAAATACTTATAGTTTCTATTTTCTGGGATCGTATTGCCTTTGTTCTTTGGATCGCTATTAATTTTGTTAATATAGCTCTCTGGGAAGATGTCTTCATCGTTTTTATATATCACTTTATCGAACAAGTGAGATTTGTATAGATAGCCTTCTATTATCAAGAATAGATCATCGAAATGTTCTTTTGAGCGAAAGAGCGAGAAAATTCTATTATACTCATTGCCAAATAGATATTTTCTATCATTGAAAATTGTAAGCTTATCAACCCTCTTGTAGCCATCTTCTTTTTCAACTACCTGATAGAAAAAATTTTTTTCCAATTTCCTAAGATAAAAAGCTTCATAGCCCATAGTGTTATATAAGTCTTTTGGGATATAAAAAATATAACCTATGATCTTAAATGGTAGATCAAATATAAATTTTACAATTTTTATATTTTTGAAGCGCTCCAATAATTTGCCATCAACAAATAGATAGGCTACAAAATAAGTTAATAGCATGAATGGCAAAAATAGCCAATAGTTTAAGCCACCTTTATATTCACCATTTATAGCCTTCGCGTAATCAAAGATACTAAAAAAGAAGGTATCTTTTGAAAATAGCTCATTATAATTAAACAAGAAGCATATTATAAAGGCAAAAACTAGCGATAGCAGTAGTTCGTTTCGCCTATAATCCTTGGCAATTTTATGTTTGCCCTTTTTGAGTGACTCTACTTCTGAATATGCACCAGTTCTATCGCCTGCCATTATTTTTTAATCTCCATAACGTCTAGCTCATTATTTAGGATCGCCATATTAGATAATATCTTTTTCATCTCCATCTCTTTTTCAAGCAATCTATTGTATTTATCAACCTCATAAGAGTTCTTATAAATTTCAGTCAAATTCTCTGTAAGCATTAGATCTTGCTCTATTGTAAATTCAGTAAGCGGAGTATGTTTTTGTTTGACTTCCTTATAGTCAGATAAAATACCACTCCAGCGTTTCTTTAACCGCTGCAAATTTTCTTGGACACGATTGTTATAGACGCCATAACTATCAAGTATATCCTGCGAGCAATTTCCGCCATTTGTTCCACCACAATAGACATAAGCGCCCTGCCCTGGTAATATTTGTTTTGGTTGGCCATTATCAGGCTCTCTATTGTCATATTCTGGGGTTTTGTATTCAATCATAGACGTTACTGTATTTGGTAGTTCTTCAGCAATCAATGATGTTGAGAGCCAAAGAGCAGCTAAAGTTATTTTAGACAGCCTAGAAATCATCTGTTGTAGCCTTTTATTTTAAGATTTAATCATTATATCAAATTTGGGGTAAAAATTAGTAATTTAACAAAATATAATATTTTTTATTTTTTTCTTGCCAGATACTTGAAATTTTGCATAAAATGTCCTATCATTTTCTAAAATTTTGGTTCGGATAAGGAGCGATGATGAGTGATCACCCGAATAGGCATTTAATTGAAAAGGCAAAGTATTCAATTATCTCAGTAAAAGACTATATGGCTTCATCTGATATTTTTGATGAGAGTAAAAAGCAAGAGATGGTGCAAGCATTAGACGACTTTGCTGATCAGGTGAAAAATATTGAAACTTTGCCAATAAACCCAGCCAAAATCGAAGAAACTGAAGCATTGCTAAAGCTACTTGGATTACATATTGCAGCAGCTGGAGCAGAGATTGGTTGTGATATTAATTACGCTAAATTTTATGAATGGTATGATAAAAAATATCCAAATACATATTAATCCAAAAGGAGAAGAAGTGAAGCCAATATTAGTTTATGACAAGTTATTGCTTGACTATAAGTTGTTGTTTGATTATAAGGAAATAAAAGTAAATATACCTGCAAGTGAAATATGTGTTGTAATTGAGAGATTTCCATTGTCAGAAGAAGAAACAAAAAAAGAAAAAATATATAAAGAATATTCAATAGCTGTATGTTTTCGAGATGCACTTGGAAAAAAAATTGAAGATTTTAGGTTTAGATATGATAAATTAAAAAGCAAAGAAGACCTTTCAAAAGAACTTACAAGGAAATTGCTCGAATTCTTTGCGTTAGAAGACAAGAAAACCGACTATATATTACTGCAAGATGATAATGAAAAAATACTTGAAATTTTTTGTAATGTTTTAAAGAGCATAGAACCATAATTAATATGCAGGTTATAGATTATTCTAACCTGCATATCCTGCTAAAACTAAAAAATAATCTTATATGATCCAAACATAAATTTGTTTTGATTTAGATCCATTGTGCTTATAGCTCCAGCGTCATCAATGACTTCTATTTGCCAAAGCTCTTTAGCATTTTTATACTCTCTTCTGTTATAAAATCTATAACCTACACCATCGAGTTTTATATGCTCGCCTTCTTTGAAATTTATGACATCTTTGCCATTAGCAGCAACAAAGTTAAACGTGCTTTTGCCTTCTTGTCTTTGATACTGAAGTTTTGAGCCTTGTATCTCAACTCTAGTTGGAGTTAAATCGTCTTGTTTTATAAGCTTGCCCTTGCCAACAGTCACAATGTTAGTATGACTTGTTTTCTCGCCATATTTTACTATAAGTTCTGTTAGGGATAATCTTGACATATCGCAGTATTCTTTTGTCGTCCATAGGCCATTTTGAAAATTACGTTCATCAGCCGATCTAAAATCAACAAATTCTACTGAGTGAGCCTTTGATAATAATAAACTATCAAAGTTAAAAGCTTCGCAGCCACGAGTTTCTAGGTCGTTTTTTGAAATAGCACCTTTTGTTGAACATCCTGCCAATGCTACAACCAAAAATAATGATGCCAGAAGGGTTTTGTTTTTCATTTTCTGCTCCATAAAATTTGGTTTATTATAACATGAAAGTGCTAAAAAAAGATTTTTTATACAAAATATAATTATTTTCTTTTTTCGCCAGCCTCTTGTGCTTGCATTAGTTCGTTTTTAATAAGAGTTGCATAGCCTGCTACATCTGTCCAGTGATCTACGTAGTTTGCATCTCCATTCATAATTCTGCCTATTTTATACATGATCATTTCAAGAGCTTCTTTTTGGCTGGCGCTCAAATTCCCCCAAGAATTACAATTATGTAAAACACCTTTAAGACTTTGGTTGATCTCACTAAAAGCCTGAAAATTGCCGTGTGTGTTCTCTCGCTCTGCTAAAATTTCATCTATATTTTTCATTGTTGCACCTTTTAATTTAATTTATATAATTATAGTATTTTTATTATTAATATAAGATAAAAATATGCTGTATTTAATCTTAAATTAAGCCTTTTTTATTTATAATTATATAAATTAAACAAGAGGCCAATGTGATGAGAGATCAAGAATTTAGAGAACATCTTAAGACCCAAGGGTTAAAAGAAACATCTGTCTATACAAACATGATAAATATATTTAAATTTTTTAATTTTTGTGAAAAAAATGGTATTTCAGAAAAAGATATTAATGCTGACGTTATCAAATCTTATGTCGATTATTTACAAGAAAATTTTGCAAACAATACACAGCTTTTAGCTGTTCAATCCCTTAAAAAATTTCTATCATTTATTGGTAAAGAGGATTTAAAAAAATATGCCTTTATTAGCAGAGATTATGTCGGCAATGTAATTAATGGCGGGTTGTCAAATGCTGAATTTAAGAGATTGTTAAAATTTTTACCATCTTTATTAGAAAAAACCGCTTTTGTAAGAGAAAATGCAAGAAACTCTTTAGCGGTTAAACTGCTGCTTGCTTGTAAAAATTTAAAAACTGGAGAAATCCTGGAGCTAAAATTTGGTGACTTTGTTTTGGAAAAAGACACCTTTATAATAAATGCAAATGGCAAAAAGGCAAAAATAAAGGCTTATTTTGTAGAAAAAGAATTTGAGATATTGCTGCCATATAGAGATCTTTTAAATGACTACATATTTGTTTCAAAAGAAAAACATCTAATGGGAACTACGATCCTAAGATATAACCTGCTAGAGATAGGCAAAGAGCTAAAGATAGACAATTTGATACCTTATACTCTAAGAAGAACGCCTTTCGTTGATTAGTATTTTTATGTATTATTAAGCTTTTTGATGTTCTTTACTGATGAAAAATAGTATCTTAATACATACTATGAAAGCAATAAAATGAATTACAAAGAGCAAACACTAATAGCACCACCAGAAGGAGCATAAAATGAACACTAAATTTTTACTATCTAGCCTAATGCTTTTTAGCGCACTATGGCTTCATGCAGAGGAGATCAGTGGCAAAGTAATAAAAGTTGCTGACGGCGATACACTTACTATCTTAACAAGTTCAAAAGAACAAGTTAGGATTAGGCTTGCTAGCATAGATGCGCCAGAAAAGAGCCAAGATTTTGGAAATGTATCAAAAAAATCCCTAAACTCTATGTGCTATGGCACAAATGCTAACGTAGTTGTGCAAGATACAGACCGATATGGCCGAAAGGTTGGTGTGGTCTATTGCAATGGTATAGAGGTTAATTTAGAGCAGGTTGAGAGAGGTTTGGCCTGGGTTTATATAAAATACGCCAAAGAACAAAAGTATTTTGATGCTGAGAGTAGGGCAAAGAATAAAAAAATAGGTATTTGGTCAATGAATAATCTAACGCCTGCTTGGGAATTTAGAAAAAGTCATCAAGAATAAAGGCATCTAGGCTTTAATCTTAGGATTTGAGCCTATACTCTCATTTTCAGCACTTTGATTGGTTCTTGTTCTTGCTTTACTTTGACCTTCAAGCGCATAAGAGCTATAAATTTCAGGGTTTTTAGCAATCCTTTCTATTGCCCTTTTTGTAGTTAGATCAGGGTTGGCAATTTCAGTAACTGCTTTTACCAATATTTCTAGCGTATTATTTAGGCTTTCGCTGCTTTCTTTCTTTGCTGAGATAAAGTTAGAAAAATATCGGCTAAGCTCTGCATTGTTGCTATCGCCAGCATATAGACCAATAATATTCTTATTATCTATTTTTGCCATTGCTTTTTTTATATCTTTTGGATTATCGAATAAATTTGCATCTGTTAAGAAAAATACGGCCCTTGATTGCTTTAAGTCTTTTCTGATAGTCTTTAGGCTGTGATCTATTGCATTTATTATACCCTCGTCATGACTGGCCTCTAGTGCTGAAATTATTTCAAGTGGCTTTTGATTAAAGTCCTTAAATTTTATAATGGTGCAGTTATCAACAAGACCACCTTTATGTAGCACTAGACTTGCGTCTATATATTGCTCATCTTGTAATTTTTTAACTACTGCCAATAGGTGTTTAGAGTTAAAAATTGGCTTACCGCGCATAGAACCACTAAGATCAAGAAAAAATGTAAGCTTCACTGGCTCTTTCTTCTTTTTCAAAGGCTCTTTAAATAAGCCTCTTAATGTTGGATTAAATGGCAGTGAGGCTATCTTTTTGTTATTTAGTTTTTTGCTTAGCCTAGAGCTAGCTTCATCTGCTGTTTTTGGGAAAAATTTACTCAATTCTTTTTTTGCTTGGTTAAAATATTTATTGATCAGTGGTAAATTTAGCGTAATATCGCCATTTTTGATAGCAGCAAGTGGTTTTTGTAGCATTTTTTCTAAATCATTATTTTCAAAATTTCTTTTTCTACCATAAACCGCAGCAACACGTTGGATAAATTCTTCATCATCTAAAGTATTAATAATTGCCCCATTGTCAGTTATTTTAATAGCTTCGCTTTTTATTCTGCGTATAAGTCGGCGTATTGCCTCTTTTTCTTCGTCGCTTAGAGCATCTATTAAGTCGCCTTTGTCCCCAAGTAGTTTGTTTTTACTAGGCTCATTATCTTCACCATGCCCATTATTTTCTTCTTTGGAATTATCTTGTGGATCTTGTATAGTTTGATAAGAATTGGAAAAATCATCATCCTCTAAATAACCATAGTCATTAGAAATATCTTCATCTTCGCTTTCATCTATGTCAAAACTGTTATCCCCAAGGCTTTTTTCAGGCTGTTTTTGCTGCTGGTCTTCTGCCTGATCTGTGCTTCCTTTTAATTTTATGCCAGTGCCTTGTTTTTGATCTTGTTTGGGATGTCGTTTTTCCATCTCTTCTAAAAATTCTTTTGCTATTTGGCAAATTTCAAATATATTGTTTGCTTTTTGAGTTTTGTCAAAGATATATTTGCAAAATTCTGTATCTGGTGATAAATACGTATATTTAGGATCATTGAGCGTTACACAAATAGGAAATAATATATCATAGCCAGTCTTTGTAGATTGAAATAGCTCTGGATTTACCTTATAAATTTTATTAAATAAAAGCTCATATTTTTTATCAAAATTCCAAAAACTATTGACCCTAACGTCTTCAAGGACATTAATTAACGAAAAGGGTATGTCTTTATCTACTTCGCTTAGCTTTTGAAGCGACGATATTTTAGTATGTGCTAGCTCGTGCTTATAGAAATCAGTCGCAAGCTTTTTAGTAAGGCCATTAAAATCATCAGACAAATTCAAGATGTCACCATTGATTTTTACACTGCCCTCTTTGTTTATTAGTTCGTCAGCTTGTTTTTTTGTGAGCGTAGAAACAAAAATTTCATACGATCCGTTTTCTGCATTAAAAGTAGCAAAAGAGTGGTTTAAATCAAGTTCTTCTATCTGTTTTTGGAGATCGTATGAAAGCAGGGCAGGGTTAAAAACAAATGTGTTGATTGGCATTGCTTTTATTGCTGCATTGCTGACACGCCTATCTGCATTTATCGAAATGACCTGCTTAGCAATTTCTTTTGCTACTCCATCAAGTAAAATAAGCTCATTTCGGTTTTTAAATTGCTCGTTCATTGTTATAACTTCATTTTTGCTGTTATATTCTCGTCTTCAGTATTGGCTTGTAGTGCTGGCATCTGTGTTACTTGGGAATTCTTGATCTCTATGCTTGGCAGTGCCTGAAGCAAAAGGTTTTGACTATCGTCCTCTATGTTGTTCTTAATGCCATATTTTTTACAAATTTTATTAATTTCTGGTGCGAGTTTGTTCTTTAGAGCTTCATCAAACATCGCAATTTCGCTCATTTCAAACTCAGCTGGCAACCCTTCTATGCCTAAAATTTGTTCTGCATATCGTGAATAGTTATCTAAAATATCTTTTGGTGTTTCTGATTGATTGACTATATTAGTGATCAAGCGTGGATTTAATGTAGGAGATGACAAATAACCAGCTTTATATGCTGGCTCTTTATTGCCGTCATATTCTGGCATCATTAACTCACCACTTCGCTGCATTTCAAAAATCAGTCTTGCAAAATCAACTACTGCTTTACCAAAAGCCAACCTTGCACTGCCGTCTATCGTGATATTATCTAGCTCATTAAAGAGTTTTGAATTTACGCCTATTTTTGAAACTGCTAAATTTTGGTATAGCTCGTCAAACGATATATTAAAAATTTTAATATTTTCAAAGCGATCAAGTGCCGCCTTGCTTACGTCTTGATTTATTTCATTGCCAGTAGCGAATACCTTAAATGTTTCTTTACTTACTGAATAAGGCAAGGCCGAACTTAGCTCCAACTTGCTAAGAGCGTCATTTGCACGAATTTTATTAGCAACTTCTTCGCTAATTAATAAAAGTGGCACTGGGCTTTCTTTCATTGTGTTAATCTTTGTTTTTATAAAAGCAGAGCGATCTAAACTTTTTTTATTCTCGTCTTTTATTGATTTATCGAAGAATTGTTTTTCTACCGCATCGCTAGTAATTGATTTGAGAAAACAATTAGCCTGATAGTTATTAAGCTTATTTACATCTACTATTAAGCCCCCTTTATTATCCATCTCTATTGCTTCATCGTTACAAGTAAAGATACTATCGCATTTTTTGGCTACCTCAAAGATAAAAAAATTTCGTTCAACAACTTTATTGTCTTTTAGTCTAAAGGCTATATCTTGGGAGCTAACAGATAAAAAATCTCTTGCCATTGTCGCAGTAGCAACATAATTATTGTTTATGTCAGGCATTAAAAAGGCTTTGAAATTTGCAAAAAGTCTTTCATTGTCTGCAAGTTCATCAAAACCAATGGAAATCTTTTCACCTAAGAACATATTTCTTTTGATTGCGCTAAGTAATGCACCATTTTCATAGCTAGTTTGCATCTCACCAGTTTTTGGGTTTTGAGATAAGATCATACGTCCCATTAGATCTTCATAGTTTATTTCGTTGTTTATAGGGATAAATTCAAGCTTGAAGTTTTTTATACTCTTAGCTTGTTCTTCACTGATATTGTATTTATTGGCAAAATCTTGCAAAGAAAGTCCTTGCATGTCTTTAAATACGCTTTTTAGCCCTGCTGTCTTGCCATAACCTGCTAATCCAGTTATTAGTAAGCTTTTGGCTTCTGAATTAAGTAAATTTCTAATAATTGCTTTGCTTACACCATTGCTTGATGAAATTTTGTTAGAACAAATAACATTGACCTGGTCAAATAAATTTGGATTTTTCTTTTGTATGATAGAGTTGATATTATCTTTTGATCTTTGCAGATATTCTCTAATCTCGTCTTTTAGTTGCGATGAAATATTATTATTTTCATCTAGCGTTAAATCAAAATATAGCTCGCTTACGCTGGTTGATTTTGCTGGATTGAGGCCATAAAAGGCTGTAAAAGTCCTAGTGTCTGGACGACTAGGATTTTCTATAAACTCTACGCAAATAGGAATACCTATTAGATTGCTATTCTTATTTAAACTTATTTTCTTTAAGGTGTAGTCATTTAAATCTTTTAACTTAAGCTCTGCCATATCACTATCCTTTTTTATTGAAATAATACAACAAAATCATTTTTTTCATTTTAAAAAAATATTTTTTATAAATAAAGTTACTATTTTTATTTTTTATTTTTTTCCTAATTTCTAACAATTATTGGAAAGCAGGGCTATTTTTAGCAGATACAAGTAAAAAAAGAAAAAAATATCATATACGAGTTAAAAAATATCATATATAAGTTAAATTTATAGTTCTACATCGCATATTACTTAAAAATATCGTATATAAGTTAAAGAGTATCATACGTAAGTTAAAACCTACTGTATTAGAGTTAATTTTATTAATAACCAAGCTATGAGCAACTTGTATATTTTTTATTAAAACAATACAACAAAATTATTTTTTATACCCAAAAAAATATTTCTTATAAAAAGAATTACTATATCTACTTTTTTATTTTTTATCTAATTTCTAACATTAGCGATAAAATTGGCAATAAATTTTAGAAAAATATCATATATAAGTTAAAAAATATCATATATAAGTTAAAAAGTGTTATATACAAGTTAATTCTTTAGTAAAGTATCATATATAAGTTAATAAGTATCATATATAAGTTAATAAGTATCATATATAAGTTAAAAAAATACATTTTTTTTTACTAATTTTATACAAAATAAAAGATTTATTATGTATAGTATCGGATCATTTAATAAAAGGACAAATATGGCTTTAAATATAGAAAAAGTAGGAGAAGATTTAAATGATTTTCCAGAGAAACCGCTTTTATGTCAAAATTTTTTACCTATGCCAAGATCACAGATTACTCTTTTGTATGGTGAGCCAGGAAGTGGAAAATCTTTTTTAGCGCTAAGATGTGCTGCTGAGCTAATAAATAACGGTGAGCGTATTTTATATGTTAGCCTTGAGGATAACAAAGACTCTTTCAATAAAAGATGCGATGTTATTTCATCGTTTTATGAATTTGAGAAAAACAAAATTTCTGTAACATATAGCAAGCCCAAAAAAGATTTTTTTGAAGATCTAAAAAAAGAGCTTAGCATACATTTTTTTGACCTCATAATAATCGATACTTTTTCTGTCTTTTTCTCAGAAATGTGTAAAAATATTTATGGCAGCACAAAAGCCCCAGACGAAAACGATAACGGCGCAGTAAATTTCATTATGAACGAATTTAAAAATTTGTGTGACGAATGCCATACAGCATTTTTAATCATTCATCACTCAAATAAGGGAAATACGGACATAAGAGGCGCAAGCAGTATCAAAAATTCACCACGTGCAGTATATAAAATTATAAGCCCGACTGAGAATACTGGTTTTAGACATATTGAAATTGACAAAGAAAATCTTGGTATTAGAAATTCTTTTATCGAGCAAGATGTTCAAATTTTGCCAATCACGGACTTTGACAAAAAGAACATCCAAAAAAGCGAAACACCTATAAAAACTACCTTGCAGCAAACAGAACTTATTAAATTTAACAAGGGTTATATTTCAGTAAATGAGTGTAGAGCGATACTATTTTTAGGAGCTGAAAGAATAATAGGCTCTAATATTTATGACGTTTTCATGAAAAATAACAAGTCAATAACTTTTGTTCAGAAACTAGAAAGTGGATATATTGAAACTACAATCAAAAATCAAATTCTCACTCAACAGCACAGAACTATACTAGATTATATCCTTAGGGATTTTAGTTTCAAATTAAAAAATACAAAACTAGATGGAGAAGAAGTTCAGCTTAGTGCAATATTAGAACCATACAAATTTTTGAAAAAAATGGGCAAAAACCCAAGATCATATAAATGGCTTAAAGAAAAACTCTATGAACTTGGAAATTTTATGTATAACATTAAGATTGTATTGAACGGCGAGAAAGACAATGAAAATATAGTATTTGAAAGAAGAAACATGCAAATACTAAGGACAGACATTTTAGAGCGAGAAAGCGACAATAGTAAAAACGTTAAAAAGAATATAATAATTTATCTCAGGCCAGAGTATTCTAATATGCTCAAGCAACAATCGCTTCTTGATTATAGCGATAGGCTGTATCTTATTGATCAAATATCTAATCCAATTATTCAAGATCTAATACGCTTCCTTTTCACCGTGCAAAGCAAAAGCATTCTTCTGTCGGAATTTATAAAGATGAGGCAATATGACAAAATAGCTTCTGCACCAACACTTACTAAGCTCAAAAAGAAACTCTTAGAGGAAAATCCAAATTTAAGTGAAAATTTTGGAATTGACATATCTCCTTTTGGGAACGATCTACTTATAAATTTTAAGCGTCCAAAAGAGATCAAATTTTACTCGGATAAAAAAGACAAGTATATATATCCGACATTAAAAGAACCTACGCTTTTTGATACAGCGTATGATCAAGATTAAATACCCAAAGAGGTATCTGAGAGAAATATTTTTTAATATTTCTTTTTTTTATATTTTTAGGGCGATGTTAGAAATTCGATAAATTTGTTGGAAATTAGATAAATTTTGTTAGAAATTCGATAAATTTGTTGGAAATTAGATAAATTCTTAAGCGATTTTAAGCAATTTAGTTAAATTTTGTTAGAAATTAGATAAATTCTTAGATCAGGTGTCAATATTTTCAAAATTGGTTTATTCCTTTGCTAATAATATTTAAATATCTAAATATTATCTATAATACTATATAATTTAAGTTAATTTTAAAATATTTTATATTATAATTATTTATATTAAAACAATAAAGGATACAAAATGAAAGATTTAAGAGGACAAGAAGCTTTAGCTCTTATTAGAGAGCTAGAGAGCAAAGATGATGCTACTGTTCTTTTTAGTGGGAGAAAGTATGTTGATATAGCTGCCGTTGAAAGCTTTGTATCAGATAACAGCTTAATGGAATTATATAAAAATAAACAAATCACCATTGTAGAGTTTTGGAACAATGGGAAATATGATTACATTTTAAAGACATTATAGAAGGATACAAAATGGGTTTTAGAGCTTTTTTAGTAAAAGATTTTAATATCGAGTATGATGCGTGTTTGGATTTTGATTACGATCGTGAAGGATTTAGCGAAATGCTAAATAAATGCAAAGTAGGCTACAATCGCTTTGAAGATTATGATGAAATAGATTGTGATGCCTTATTAAACGTTAGCGAAGAGCAAATTTTAGCGCTAAAGGATTATAAACAAGAAGCAATGAGGAAGCTTATTAGCGGTGCCAAAAACTTTAATTATGCAGTAAAAAGCAACTGGTTAAGAGTTGAATGGTTTTAAAAAAATAAATAGGAGAACAAGACAATGACACAAGCTGGAGATAAATTTAGAAAAGAACTAGATATGTTTTTGCTAAAAGAGGGTAGCGATATTACGCAAGAGGACTGGATAGAGGTTCTGTCATATTTGGTAGCAAATTTGGAAGATAAAAAAAGTATAGATGCTTTTATGGATAGTATGCCCTTTGATATAAGGGCTTATATGAAAGACAATCTTTCAAAAGAGCCTTTTAAAACAAAAGCAAAATAAAGGGCATAAAATGAGAGATGTTAGATTTAGAGCTTGGGTCTATGATCCAGATTTAGAAGAATACGTTATGAAAGATGTAGCTAAGTTAGACTTTTACCTAGATACCTTTGAAGTATCTATGGTATATACATTAGCTACTGTGCAGAGAAAACCTACGGAATTCACTTTTGTCCCTTACGACATAAAAGACGTAATCCTTATGCAGGACACTGGCTTAAAAGATAAAAACAATAAAAAAATTTATGATGGAGATATTCTTCATTTTTCAAATGGAAATATAGGAAAAGTTTTTTTGAGCAATCTAAGAGTAGGTTTTGATGTGGCTTTTGATGGAGCTATCCCTGAAGAGTTAGATGTTGGACTAGCTGATAGAAGCGAAGTCATAGGAAACATCCACGAGAATAGAGCTATTAAATGAGATCGTTAAAATATAGAGCTTATATTAAAGACTACAACAAAGTAGTTAATGTCGATAGACTAGGTCTTAACTGGGACGGATCAGTTCAAGAGATTATAGTATCAGAAAAAGATCTAGAAGGTAAAAACGAGCAGTTTGAGCTTATGCAATATATTAGCGAGTGCCCTAAGCAAAAACAAAGGTGAAAAAAACTATGTTGCTAGCATACAAATATAAGCTTTATAAGTCTAAAAAGACAAAGCATATAGATGAACTTATAAATATAGCTTGTAGTATTTATAATCATTGTATAGCCTTGCATAAAAGACACTATAAGCTTTATCATAAAAGCCTAAACAAAGTTAAACTTCAAAAACACTTAACTAAATTAAAGAAGCTAGATAAATATAAAAAATGGAATAACTTAGGTTCGCAAGCAATTCAGCAAATAACCGAAAGAATAGACAATGCTTATAAAAAATTCTTCAAAAAACAAGGCGAACTACCTAGCTTTAAAAAGCGTATTAAATACAAATCTTTCACTCTAAAAGGAAGTGTGGGCTATAAGCTAAAAGATAATGTTATTTGTCTTAATGGCTATGATTTTAAATTCAGCAAAAATCAAACTATAAATGCTGATGATAAAATTAAGACCTTAACCATTAAAAGAGATAATCTAGGTTCTTTTTATATCTGTGTTAGTTTAGAAACAAAAGACAAAAATCATATCACAACAGGTAAAAGCGTGGGTATAGACTTTGGACTTAAAACATTTCTAACGCTTAGCGATAGCACAACTATAAATTCACCTCTAATTTATCTCAAATCTCTAAAAGAGCTAAAAACTAAACAAAGAAAGCTTAGCTTAAAAAAAATTGGTTCAAATAATAGATCCAAAGCTAAATTAGAATTAGCCAAATTTCATATAAAACTAGCTAATCAAAGAAAAGATTATTTTTTTAAACTCGCAAGTGATTTAGCTAAAAAATATGATAATGTCTTTATTGAAGACCTAAATTTGAAAGCTATGGTTAAAATTTGGGGCAGAAAGATAAATGATTTGGCTTTTAATGAATTTATCAATATTCTATCAACTAAGACAAATGTTGTTAAGATTGATAAATTTTATCCTAGTTCTAAGACTTGTAGTTGTTGTGGATATATCAAAAATGATTTAAGTCTAAAAGATAGAATATTTGATTGTCCTAATTGCAATACAAAAATAGACAGAGATTATAACGCTAGTTTAAATATTTTTAGAGTTGGGGCATCAACTCTTAGTGGAGAATTTGTAAGACCTACGAATGTAGGCTAAATTTGTTGATGCTAGAAACCCCTGCATTTATGCGTGGGGAGTATGTCATATTTATGTCTGCTGATATTTGTGAAATTGAGGTTTTGGGTAATAAATACGAAAATAAAGGACTTGTATAAATGGAAACTAAATTTTTAAGATATACGGCCAGGGATAGAAAAAGCAAAAAGATACTATTTAAGAGCAGGATGGACGATGAAAACGTTTTGTATTTAAGAAAAAATGAAAGTTATAATATATTAAAAGATAAAGTTGTCTTTTTTTCTTTCTCGTGGATGTCGCGATATGACATTTACTTTTAACAAAAGAGATATTGAAAAAATTTGAAATAATTTTTATAAAAAAAGGATAAGAGATGCTTGCTATTATGAAAGACGAATTTATTGAATATGCGCAAGAGGCAGAAGATGAAATTTTTAAAAGACGTATAAAAAAAGCAACAGATAACTTGTCTATTAGTGATCTTATAGTTAAAATTACATCAATAGCTTCTTGTTTTATCCTGATCGCTCTCTTGTGCCTAAAAAATGTGGTCAATATAAATTTTGATTTTTGGTATTTATGCGCATCTTTTACTAGCTTGTTTGTTATTTTTATGGTTATACAAAACAGCAAGGCAATAGATAAAACATTTCAAAAGAAAATAAATAATATAAGCAAAGATGATGCTTTCTTTGAAGAATTAGAACAAGATATGACCACGCACTTTGTGGATTTGGCATTAAGCAATATTAATATTAAAGAAACTGCTGTTAGACTAATAAAAGAAGGTAACTGTGAAAAAGCACAAGCTATTAATGCCTATATTAAAAATGAACAAATTAGCTTAGATCAATTTATTAACTCTTTATCGTATCAAGCCCTAAATGAGATAATCTATGAATATAAAAAGGCTCGTGAGGAAGCAGTAGCAAGAGAAATTTCAGATTTTATTTATGCACAAAAGAGAGAGATAGAGAATACACGCCTAAAAGAGGAGAAAAAACTAGATTTTTCAAATAAAAATTCTAACTTTGTTCTTGGCTTAGAATAGATTTTTTAAAAGATCGGTGTTTGCTGATCTTGCTCCCAATAAAACCACTTTAAATCTACCTTTTTATAGATGCTTTTTTTACTTATTTTTATACTGGTAATTCGTCTTTTCTTTTTATATTTAAGTAAAAGTTAAACTATATTTTATTATAATTCTATAAATTAAATTTAGAAAGGATAAAGAATGAAACCTATCTATATAGCAGCACTTGGAGATGCTTGGCTGTCTAAAGATAGCCTGAACGTAATAGGCTACTACTCTACGGAGAAAAAGGCATATAAAGCCTTAAGAGATGAAGTAGAAAAGCGAGGTTACGAGCTATATAGCGGATATGCGCCGTGTATGGACTACCGAGTTCAAGGTGAGTATGGCATTTACCACAAAGACAAAAATGGCGACCACATAGATTTTGAAACATTTGGTTGCTATGACATAGAAGTCGTAAATATCAATGAAAGATACTAGCAGGAGCGTAAAATGAGAGAAAATCTATTAACAGTCAATCAGCTAATCAAAGACTTGAAAAAACTATCAAAAAATGGTTATGGAAAAGCAAATATTCTTTTATCAAGCGATGACGAGGGCAATAACTATCACGAGTGCTATTTTACAGCAACTAATATTGATCAAGATTTGATTGACTGGTTCAATTTTTGTGGAAATGAAAGCTATGCGAGTGAAATTAAAAATAATCCAACAAGCTATATAGTGCTTGGATAAAAAGGAAAAACTATGACAACAGTGAAAATTTTAAAAGAAAACGACCAAGATTTTGAGTGGTATCCGACTACGGACGAAATTATAAATTGTGTAAAAAAACACATCAATGCACAAACCTATGGTGGTTACAGCATACTAGACATAGGTGCTGGTGATGGCAGAGTATTAAAGGCATTAACTTATGGCAAAAATACGCTATGTTACTCCATTGAGAAAAGTGAAATACTGCGGAATAAACAAGATAAGGATATTATCCCTTTAGGGTGTGACCTTTGGCAAAACACCCTAATAGACAAAGAGATGGATTTTATCTTTTGTAATCCACCTTATAGCGAATATGAAGCCTGGTGCGAAAAAATAATAAAAGAAGCAAATACTGAAAAAGGGATATATTTCGTTATCCCTGAAAGATATAAACAAAGTGTAATCATAAATCAAGTTTTAAAGGCTAGAAAACTAGAGAATAAAATTTACTCTCTAGGATCATTTGATTTTTTAAATGCTGAAAGAGGCGCACGCGCCAAGGTAGAAGTAGTTTTTGTAAAAATTGAAAATGAGAGATACAGTGATAACGTTTCAGCGTTTGATCTATTTTTGGATGAAAATTTTAAATTTAATACTACATCTAAATTTAATCAAGAAGCACAGCGTGAGCGTATCAAAAAAGAGCTGATAAATTCAAAAAATCATCTTGAAAGCCTGGTTGAGCTATACCAGGCGGATATGCAAAAGCTAATGTCTAATTTTCAGGCTATTGCTTCTCTTGATAGTGAGATTTTAGAAGAGATAGGCTTCAAAAAAGAAACTCTTAGGAAAAGTATAAGATCAAGAATAGAGGGACTAAAAAATCTATATTGGCAAGAGCTATTTAATAGGTATGAGCCTATAACGTCTAAATTTATTGCCAACTATCGCAATACTATTTTAGAAAAATTAAGTTCTCGTAGGAATATTGATTTTAACATTGGGAACATATACGCCATAACAATTTGGTTTTTAAAAAATGCAAGTGGTAGTTTTTCGGAGCAGTTATTAGACTTTTATCTTTTTTTGGCAGAAAAAGATAATCTTAGAGCTTATAAATCTAATATAAAATTTACGTCTGACAAATGGAAATATATGAGATCAGATGAATTAAAAGATTTTTTAAGAAAAGAGAAAGACGCTAGAGCAAGCCTTGATTATAGGCTAGTTTTGTCACAAAAGAGATTTGTGGAAACAAACTATTATGGAGCTTGCTTTTTGTCTTATAGTGCTGTAGATTTTCTAAACGACATTCAAGTCTTAGCAAGAAATTTGGGCTTTGCGGTAAATAATCAAGAATTTAAAAGAGGGTATAGGGAATACCCTATATGTTCAGGTGAAAAAAATTATATTTATTCTACTGACGGCGACATCTTGGTTGAATATAAAATTTATAAAAATGGCAATATGCACATAAAAATTGATCAAGAACTTATAAAAGCCATCAACATAGAGGCAGGCAGATTATTAGGCTGGTTAAGAAGTCCAGCTGAAGCAGGCTCTGAATTGAATATGAAAGAAGCTGAGGCAAGACAATATTTTGGAAAACTTGTCGAGATACCTATGAGCAGCATTAAAATGCTTGTAGCATGAAATAGGGGGCTTTTATGAAAACGCTTACAAAAGATAGAGCTGAGATTTTGATAAATAAAGTAGTCAAGGGTATAACAATACCCTTGTATTATTTTGACTATAAAGTAAGAAAAGGCCAATATATAGGCAGCGGTTGGAGAGAGCCTGACGAGTGGGAATATCACGAAAATAGTAATGATATAAATAAGGCCATGACAGATATTGTTGGAGTTTTGGGACGTTTATTGGCTAGACATTTTGATAATATAGCAAACGTTGAGCTTCATAATACTATCGATAGTTTTATAAACAAGAAATTTTGTCAAGTATTTGATTTGGTGGCCAGCTTAAAAAGAGAATTGGATTTTGATTTTTTAATATATGAGAGCGCAGAGGATCTACTAGATAATATTTGGAAATGTGCTGACGAGATTAAACATAAGTTTTTTTAAAATAAAAAGGAGAATAAAATGTTTGAAAGAAATAGTTTTGCCCCTACACTAGGAGTGCTTTTAGGAATTTTGCTTGTTATGACTGGTTTTTTAGCATTTAGCTTTGGCTATTTACTTGACTTTGAAGAGCCTCTTTTTGCAAGCTTTTGTATATGGGCTTTTTTGATGTATGGCGTATTATTTTGCTTCGCATCAGGTGGAGCATTTAAAAATATTGAAAAATAAATAAGAAAAAATAAAATTATAGTTAAATACTTGTTTTTTATTTAAAAAACAATATAATTATTAAAGTTATAATAAAATTATATAAGATTATTTAAAAATTATATAAAATTATGATAAGTATATTAATTTTAAGAGATAGCCGCAAGGTAGCTCCTAAAATTAATATAGTATTTTGTATATGAAAGATAAAATTTCAAAACAAAATTGAGAAATGGAGGTAAGATGCCACTTAAGAAAATTGGAATATTAGATGAAATTTTAAGCGATGAGTTTATTGAGCTAGTCGGGTTAAAAAATGTTATTAGATCAAAATATGCTAAAAAAAATAAGGCATTAAAGAGAGCATTTGAAAAGTGCTATATCGATGAAAAGACCTATATTGAGATTAAAAATAAGCTAGATAATAATTTTGAAAAAAATGGTTTTAAAGCCGATCTAAAAAGCCCTGATGAACTGCGAACAAATTTGAATAGAGTTTTTTATAAGCATTTAAAAAGCATTGCAAAGTTTCAGCAGGAAGGTCTATCAAATAATCAGATCTATAAAAAACTTTGTCAAATTTATCCAGAGTTTCAGACTTTTAGCAGAACTTTAGTTGTAAATGCTTTAGAGCAAGCGACGGATAATCCAAATAAAACCATGAGTGGCAAATATGAAAAATACTCAGATGAAGTAAGAGAACTTCTATCCGAAGGAAATACTGCATATTTTTGTGCTAAACATCTTTTGGAAAAATATGCTGATGACAATCTGGTTTTTGTTTCTGCCTGGAAATTTGCTAAAGATACAGAAGTAGAGATGAGTGAAGAAATAGAGTAGTATCTTGGTTTTTTCTCTACGCTTAATACGGCCATTAATTTAATAAAAAAACATAAAAGTTTTTTTGCGCACGCGCACGCGATTTTTATCTTTTTATAAAATTCTTTTCTTATCTTTTATAGGGGCTTCTGGCTTCGGTGCAAGCAGGCCTAGAGAATTGTTTTAGACCCAAATTTACTACATTAAAGACCCATTTTTTCTATATTTTAGACCCAAATTTACTACATTAAAGACCCTTTTTTTCTACCTTAAAAAAGATATTTTTTATTAAGACTACAAATTTTCTACAATACTTAAAACTTCAAATTTTCCGTAATTTTAACTACATCGTTCGGCCTATCGGGTCTTTAAATCAAAATATAATATTAAGATATTACTACATTAAAACTATCATGACTACAAATTTTCTACATTAAAGACCCAAATTTTCTACCAAGGTAAATAAAGACTTATATTAAAGACCCAAAATTTCTACCCAAAAATAGATTATTTATATTAAAACTACAAATTTTCTATATTAAAGCCCATGTATTGACACGTAAGGTTTTTAATATTATAATCCCATTATGTTTTTAGAAAGGTCTTTAATGCGTGAAATGGTTCAATATTCTAACGATTTTAACTTTTTACCCATGCCAAAACTAACTGAGCGAGAGATGGATATGGTTGTTAAGATCTTATCTAAACTAGCAGATGATAGAAGCGTTAAGATCGATATATATGAATTTTTTAGTGACTTACGTAATGAAAAAGAAAGCACTAATAAGATGCTTGAAATGTTTAAAGGGCTATCTGACAAAATACTAAATTATAATATCAAATATACAACAGCAACAAAAGCTTATGCCTTTGTATGCTTTGAAAAGCTTGTTTTTGATTACAAAACAAATACCATAGAAATTACAGCACAACAAGACTTTTATGAACTCATAACAAATTATCAGCTTGGTTTTACGCGTTTTGAACTACTAGAATTCATCAATATTAGCTCGAAGTATGCAAAAACTCTTTATCGGCTTTTAAAACAATTTAGGAATAGCGGAGTAGTAACACTTTTTAGAAATAGATGGGATGATTTTTGCGAAATAATGCAGATACCTAGTGAGTATGCCCAAGGTAAAATTGATGAAAGAATTTTAAAGCCTTGCATTAAAGAGTTATCGGGAGAGCGTGATCTTTTTAATAACAATCGAAATATTTTTGAAAATTTAACTTATAAAAAAATCAAGGATCCTAACGGACGTGGTCGTGGTGGCAAGGTTATAGGCATCGAATTTTATTTTACGCCTGAGAAAGATCGAAGCGAGCTTAGTGAGAAAATTAAAGATTTAAAAAGTTTAAAAAAACATACCGAACCAGAGCCAGAGGAAGCTCCAAAAGTAAATCCTTTGACTGGTGAGATTGTTACAGAGCTAACTCCTTATTTTGGCAGGCATTTCAGCATGAAAAATAAATTTGATGGTGGATATGACTCGTGCAAGTTACAAGATGTTTGGAAAGGTGATGATGATAAAATTCATGCGAAAGCGATCAATCAAGAAAATAATAAAATTTTTGACTTAAAATTTGAAAGCTTGCAGCACATGATCAACTCATTAAAATTTATATAGAAGCTTTGATGAATAAAAAGTGTCCCAAGAAAAAAACAAATTTTAATGCCTTAGTGGCAAAAGTGTCCCACTTTTTTGGGACTTTTTTAATTAAAAAGTTACTGAGCGAGGAAATTCTATGTATAAAACACCGCAAGCAGAGCAAATTAACTTTGATGTGAATAAGATTGAAACAATGAATGATTATTGGAATTACACCAATGATTTTTGTATTAATATTACAAATAAAAAGTTTTTAGATGATCTTTGCGTTAAGGTTATGCCATTATCTGCCATAGATAAAAATGGACATTCGGCAGCAAGAATATCTATTGATAATAGCTCGGTCGATATTGAAATCATAAACAATGATTTAGACCCTATTGTGAATGAGCTAAGGCAATGTATAATAAATGCTGAAAAAGCAGATGAACCTTGTTTCTTTGGTGGCGATGAGCTGTTGGAGTTTTTATTAAGGCATAAAACTATTGAGGAATTAAAAGAAATTTTGGGAGATAGATAAAATGAACGAGTTGGTATTAAATGCGTTAGGTGTTTTTATAGTATTATCTCTTGTCTTGCTGGGATTGGCGATTATTCAATCAATTTTTATATTTTTAAAAGGCAAAAATGATATGGAAAATTTTTTAAGATTTTATTATCAAATTTCATTTATTACATTAATTTCAGTATTTCTTCCAGGAGCGTTTGTTGCATTTGACACTAACTTTTACAATCAGCTTCCTGATGGTTATTTTGTGAAAAGTTATTATGAATTTAGCTATGCTCTCTATCACGGCATTTTTAAATCTCAAATTTCAACATTATTATTTTGCCTAGTTCTAATTTCATTGCTATTTTTGACTATAAAAGGTCCTAGTAAAAAAATAAATGAAAGGCAAAAATCCGAAGCTTATGATAATGAGAAAGCTGAATTTTTGGCTAAAAAAAAGATAAATTTTATAGTTTCGACTTTGCCTACCTTTTTATGGCTATTTGCCATTTATGGCATGTATGTTATTTCGCCATTAATACACTCCGAACTTGATAAAAGTAGAGTTGAAAAGGAAACTGGACAAGAGCCAGTTGTTATAATAAATTCTATCTCTATAAAAGATCTAAATAATGTTGTAGAGAATTTTGCTAAAAAAAATGGTGCAAAGGCCATTATTTTTAGACCAGGCGTAAAGATTATGATTGATGAGGAATAAAAATGAGAACATTAACAATAGCGCAATTAAAAGCATTGCTTAGCATGTATGACGATGATGCTACAATAGAATTTATTTTTCGAGAACCAGTGGTAGAGATTGCTTATAAAGAATTTAGTGGTGGCGAATATATTAGGCTAACACTAGACGATCTAAAAGGCGATAAAGAAAAATCTATTATAAAAATAATGTTGAGCGCATAGAAAAGATAAAAAGCAGATGACGACTGATTTTAATTTTATAAACAAAAATGTTATTGACAACATAAAATTTACCCATATTGCCAAAAGTAGAATAGATGGCTTTGGACTTTTTGCTGATAAAAATTTAGACAGCGGCACGATTTTGTGTTTTTTGGATGGTCAAGTTATAAGCTGGGATCACTACGACGGGATGGCTAAGACTATAAATTTAGGAAAATACCAAGACTATATTTTTATGGAATGGAATGCTCTTGATACAAATACGCTCTTAGTTAGAGCCTTTAGAACAAAATATAGCTATATTAATCACTCTAGTGATCCAAACGTAGAAGTAAAGTATAATCCTATCCGCATTGAAACGATTAAAGATATACGCGAAGGTGATGAAATTCTTATAGACTATAATAAAGAACCTCTGAAACAGACCTATCTTGAAAATAAAGAAAAGAACTTTTTGTTAAAAAAATAAGATATAATTTCAACTCCTAGAACGAAAACACCTTAACTTAGGCAGTCTTCCCTTGGCTGCCTTGTATATTATTAAATTCCTTGACCTTTTTCTTTCTGCTACGAATATTGTCTATCTCGCATTTTTGGTATGCTTTATTTAAAATATTGTAACCAGACTCCACAGCCATCGGCTTGTCCCCTTTGCCGCTACTAAAAATATAGTCTTCGGGGTTATAGAAGGTTGATAGTATTTCAAAATCTTCTTCAACAATACTCTTTGCGATGCAAATTTTTTCATACTCATTTTCTTTTTTCTTTATGCTTACAGCATAAAATTCTTTCTCGCCGCTCTCTTGAAAGTCACAAAATTTTAGAGGTAAAGCTTCATTTAATCTAAGTCCGCTTTTTAAGACAAGCTTTACCAGTAGCGAATTTCTATATTCTTTTTTATTTTTTCGCTCAGGATTTTTAATAAGCTCTCTTTCGGCTTGGCTTAAAATAGCCTTACGTTCATTTTCGTTCATATATATGTCTATTTGTTTGCCGTTGTTATTGGCTTTAAACTTATACTCTGATAGGACATTCTCTATCCTTAGTGCTTCACTCTGATTAGGTGATATGTATCTAAAGAAAAATTTAAGCGTTGCAATATGGGCTATTTTTGTTAAGTTGGAAAGTTTTTTTATTTCCTCTAGGGGTTTATTTTCTTGTTTTTTTCTATAAATATCATCTAGCCACTCTAAATAGCCAGTTATACACTTTTTATCTATTGCGTCAAACGAAGGTATTTCATTGCTTTCATAGCAAAATTTTATAAATCCATTTAGGCATTTTTTATAGGTTTTAATGCTATTTTCTTTATCGGTAAGCGTCTGCTTGTATGCCAAGAATTCATCGCGATAGCTTATTAGCTCATTTAGAAAAAATATTTTTTCATCTATTTTCATTTTGTTACTTTGTTCGGATTTTTATAGATATATGATATTATAACATAAAAGTGATTTTATATGATTAAAATAAAAATATTTTATCCTGGCACTTTTATAGGATTGTGCCAGGAGTGAAAGAGGGCGAAGAAATTTATTTTGATTGTGCTATGAGGTCTTTATAGTCTATATCTAGTTCCTTGCATTTGCCAACCAAATCAAATGCAAGTTTTTTGATAATATCTTTAAGGTTTTCTAGCTCTTGCTTTGCAGTTTCATGGCTTTTAATATGATCTTCATTAAAAAGCTTGTCTTTTTTCAACTCTTCGCCAAGTCCTTTTAATAGGGCATCTCGATTGTCGTAAATTTTATCGAATTCACTGATCTGAAAGCCATCTATTTCAAAACCCAAAAGCTTATTTGAAAGCTCTCTTAGTCGCTGCCCAAAGCCCTCATTTAAGACCAGTCCATTAACTCGAACACCAATCTCACCATTGTATCTTAGGGTAATTTGTTTCTCTTTTATGTGCCTTCTAATTAGCCACATTTTGAACATTCGTATAATTTTGTTTAACATTTTTTCTCCTTTTGTGTTCTTTTTTCTTCGCTCTCTTTCTTGCTTTTAATAATGTCTGTGCATTCAACAAAAAAGTCGCCGTATTTTTCTTTATTATAATAGTCCAGATCAAATAGATCGTCTAACATATAAGAATTGTGGCTTTTTTTTAGGATATTGCCAGCATAATGCTCTCTTGATATTAGTTTATCATATTCTTCACGCTCTAGTGTTAGTAGAGAGATTTTATGTTCGTTCTCACGATAAAATTTATATAGGCTAAAAAGATCAATAGCCTCCGATCCGCCCATAATGAAATTATCCCCTATACAAAAATCCATTCTAAAAATATCAAATTTTCCTGCCTGATATTCAACTACTATCTTTGTGTGTGGTTTATTGTCTTTACTGTGGATAATATAGAGCTTTTCAAAGTTTTTACACTCAGATGCCAGCTCGTGAAGCGTGTAAGAGTTGATAACTCTTACATCAAATGGTTGGCCATTACCAGTTTTAAGCCATTCGTCTGATATAGTAAAGACTTTAGAAAAGTTTTCTAAAAAACTAAAACTAGGGAATGATTTAAGTTTTAAAATGGCATCTAGTTGTTCAAAGCTGGCTTCGCCCAGTTTTTCGCTTGCTGTAATAGTATTAATCCCAAATTCTTTTAAGACATACTTCATTCTTTCGACGAGCATTTGTCCATCGTCCTTAACGCTTGGATTGCTACTGTTAGTGTTTATGGCAAGGATTGCAGATATATTTTCTGCCAAATTGGATAGCAGCTTTGTTTTATAGTGTGTTTCTAGCATAAGCTCTAAGGCTAGGCGAGTGACTTTTGTCATTCTACTTTCGTCGCTCCAGGTATCGAGTGTAGCTTTAGTAAATCCCAGCTTATCTGCAAGCTCAAATCTTGTTAGACCATAAAGGTCACATACTTCTTGATGCAAGAAGGTCTTTTCTTCTTTAGGTTTTGGTCTAAAAAAACTCATTTTTTCTCCTTTTAGGGTAAAAATTAAAGAAATTTTATCATAAATATTTTATAAAATCAAGTAATAACATAATATTATATAAAATTTATGATTGTAACTATAAATATATATAATATAAGCATATATTAAGCAAATAAATATTATAATTAAATTAATTAAAAAGCTTAAAAGCGAAAGGACAAGAGATGTTTAATAAAGTAGTTTTAGTTGGAAATTTAACTCGCGATGTAGAGTTAAGATATATTAATACGGGCTTAGCAGTTGGACGAAGTGCGATCGCCGTCACAAGAAAATATAGCACAAATGGCGAAAAAAGAGAAGAGATATGTTTTGTGGATATTACCTTCTTTGGGAAAAGCGCCGAGATAGCAAATCAGTATCTCACCAAGGGATCAAAACTGCTAATTGAAGGTGTCTTGAAATTTGAACAATGGACAGATCAAAATGGGCAATCTCGCTCAAAACATAGCATAAGTGTTGAGAGTATGGAGATGTTAGGCAGCAAAGATCAAAATACGCAGCAAGGTAGTAATTGGCAAAATGCACGATCGCAAAACGCTCCACAAAGAAAGGCTGAGCCACAATATAGTGATGTGCCAGACATTGATACTTCTGATAATATGGAGTATGCAGAAAAAGATATACCATTTTAAAGGATAAGAGATGAAAATGTATGAGTTATTTTTAGAGAACAAAAAGCTAGGAATATTTAAAGAAGAGCCACAAGATATAGTATATTGCGATGGTTCAACTGACGGAATTGATTTGCTTTGCTTTGCTGCTGACGAGTGGCAAATGCTCCAGGCAAAGCTTAACATAACTCTTACCAATGATGAATTTGATAATTTTAACAAAATTATGAATAGTGATTTTTGCCAAAAGAATGGCATTAATTATATTGATCAGCTTGCCAATGAGCTTGACTTTGGAACGCTAGAGATATTTGATTTTGAAAGAATTGAATATGCTGCTGATTTTGAAGAAAAATATAGCTATTTTATTGACGGCATAGCAAAAACTGCTGGCAACGCTGATTTTAGATGGGATTTAGCTTGCAAGGGTGTCCATCAACAAATGTCTTATGTAGATAGATGGGTTCTTAGTGATAGCTATTATCAAATAGAAGTTAATGAACTTAAGGGAGATGAGCTAGCACAATTTGATATTAAAAAAATAGATGAAGAAATGATAAAAGTTAGCTATGGATGCCAAGTTCAAGGCTATGATTTAGTTTCAGTAAAAGAGCTAGATCGCAAAAATCCAAAAGATGGCGTTAAACTTCTTGTATGGCAAGATGGAAACACAGAAAGAAGTTTCCTTGAATATATATTGATAGAGATTAAACAAGAGTGGTTGAAAAAATAAAAAGGGGCTTAACTGCCCCCAAGTTTTAATCCCAACGGGAAAAACCTTAGTAAAACTAAGGGAAACGTGTAAATATTGATACTTTTTAGACCAACTCCAACGGAGAAAAATCGTATTTACACGTTTTTTATGTAAAAAGTATATAGATCTTTGACTTAAGAATTAATAAAGGATAAAAAATGAAAGATGTTGAATATAGAGCTTGGTGTAAAAATAGTAATATTATGCTTTATAACATAGAAAAAACTTTTGAGGAAGATTTTTCTTTTGGTATGTTTTTGCAAGATAAAGAGGCGTATGCCGTAATGCAATATACTGGATGCAAAGATATTGGTGGCGAAAAGATATATGAGAGCGACATAGTGCATTTTGCAGCCATAAATCCAACTGGATATGAAAATCACGATGGAGAGTGGGTAGATACCACTGAGGAAGAAGAGCCAGGAGTAGTTATTTTTAAAGATGGTTGCTTTTGTGTAGAATTTCCTGATGGATCGCTACTGCCTTTTAATGCCCCTAAGTCAGAGGCAGATAAAACTCCTATTATAGAATTGTTTGCGGTCTTAGGTAATATTTATCAAAAATAGTCGAGGAGATGGAGATGAAACCCATTAAATTTAAAGCATACGTTCCAGGCATTAATGTTCTTTTGAACGTCATAAACATGGATCTTGATTTTAACGGAGATGTTACGGGCATAGTTGTTCCTACGAGGGAGATAACTGGTGAGGATACGTTTGAAACAACATTTTTTAAGCGTGAAGATGATTTTAAATTAATGGAATATACTGGACTACACGATCATAATGGCAATGAAATATATAGTGGCTATATCGTAGAATATCCAGATGGAAGTGTAGGTGAGGTTGTGTGGAGTGGCGGCTATGCATCATATATTTCAAAACTAAAGCGTATGAAGCCTTTTGTATTTTGGATAGATGACAAATGCAAGGTTATAGGCAATGTTTATCATAACAAAGAGCTTTTAGATAAAGCTCAAGAGGCATAAAAACGTTGAGTATTTTATGTTTTTAAGTAGATGTATATTATATAATTTAAGTAAATATTAAAGTAAAATATATTATAATTATATAAATTAAAAAGATGGAGTTATAAACATGTTAGACGAAAAATACAGCAGCTATGCTGAGAAGGTTTTGTCCGAAAGCGACAAAAGCGATACAAGACGGATATATAAAGACATCTTTCATGATAGCAACGTTGTTATCCACGAAAATTGTATCATGGATATTAACGATTTGTTGCTTAAGGGCAGAGAATATGGCGATCAGTTTATAATTCCTGCATATCAAAGAGGCTTAGTTTGGAGTGAAACTCAAAAGGTCAATTTAATAAAAACGATTATGGCTGGCGTTCCTATTGGGACTTTTGTTTTTGCAAGGCAAGCCTATGACAAACAAACCCTAAAAAAGCTACCAGCCAGGAAATATTATTTATTAGACGGGCAACAAAGGTTAAATGCGATAAAGAGCTTTTTAGATAATGAATTTGCTATGGACGGATACTTTTTTAAAGATCTACCATATCTTGATAAAAGAGCTTTCATAGATTTTCATAATTTCGGATCGATGATTATAAACGAACCAACACTGGAGCAGGAACTGGATTTTTATTTTACACTAAATTTCGGTGGCACTGCCCATACTAAAGAGGACTTAGAAAAAATAATGAAGTGCAAGAGTGCTTTAAGGATATAAAGATGAAAGATATTAAATTTAAGGCTTATGTTTATGATTTGACTGATGAGGATAGCCATCCTCTTGAAATAGATCTTATGGCAGGTAGATTATGGGACGTCACAAGCATAAATTTTAAAGACCAAATAGTAGAAATTGAAGATGATGATGGTAATACGTGGGAGTATGAACTAAATGACGAGATCGCACTTGTTCAATATACTGGCGAAAAGGACAAGAATGGTAAAGAAATTTATGACGGCTACATTTTAAAGCTTGACAGAGATGAGCTTCTAAAAAATTTAGAGCCTGAAGACGTCCCTGATGATACGCTAATTCAAGTAGTAACTTTTGAAGACGGTGCTTTTGTTGCGCGTAGTCGGAGCGGTAGAATATGGGGTGGCGTTGGTGGAATGTTTGAATATGGAGAAGTTATAGGCAATATTTATGAAAATCCAAAAATTTTAAAGGACACAAAATGAGTATTATATATGTATGCGATAGCTGTGGCGCACAAAGCGATGATGACGTTAAGGTGTATGAATTTAGCGAAGAAGCTAAAAATTACACTGGCATTAACGAATACGACCATTTATGTGCGGAGTGTCTAAAAGATTTTGATGAGGATAAATCTTTGCGCATAGTAAAAGGCGTTATAAAAGTTAAGACAAAGAAAACTTAATATTTTTATAAGCTATTAATTTTTTTAAAGGATATCAA